>CAJQLK010000092.1 GCA_905479165.1 uncultured Flavobacteriales bacterium
CCCTAACGGTAAACCTGCATTTGATGATGGTTTCTTTTTATAAACCTAACGAAAATAGACATAAAATAATTATAGAGGGAGATGCGTTTCCCTCTGATATTTATGCGGTTGAATCTCAGATAACACACCATGGACTTTCTCCTGCAACTTCTTTAATAAAATTAAGGCCAAGAGATGGAGAGTCTGCAATTAGAACAGAAGATATTCAAGCGATAATTGAGCGTGAAGGAGATGAAATTTCACTTATTATGTTGGGTGGAGTAAACTACTATACGGGTCAGGTTTTTGACTTTGAAAATATTACAAAATTAGCGCAGGCCAAGGGAATAAATGTTGGTTTTGATTTGGCACATGCGGCAGGAAACATCAAGTTAGAATTACATAAATGGGGGGTTGATTTTGCAGTTTGGTGTTCTTATAAATACTTAAATTCTGGCCCTGGTTCTGTGGCAGCAGCTTTTGTGCATGAAAGACATCATAGCACGACTTTGAATCGTTTCGCAGGTTGGTGGGGGCACAACAAAGAGGATAGATTCAAAATGCCAGATAGTTTTCAACCTATACAATCAGCTGAGGGATGGCAATTGAGTAATCCACCAATTTTATCTTTAGCAGCAATTCGTGCTTCTCTATCTATTTTTGATGAGGTGGGAATGTTTAAGTTAGTTGCAAAATCTAAGCAATTAACAAACTACTTATCGCATTTATTGCATACAATTGATACCGATAGAATAGAAATTATTACGCCAAAAGAAAGAGGTTGTCAACTTTCTATCCGAGTTAAAAATGGAAATAAAACTTTGTTTGATGCAATTTCAGAAAATGGAGTAGTTGCTGATTGGAGAGAGCCGGACGTAATTCGTGTGGCACCTATTCCTCTTTACAATAGTTTTCAAGATGTGTTTAATTTTTATATTATCCTAAAAGAAGAGTTATAATGAAGAAGAATATTACAATTGTAGGTGCTGGATTAGCAGGTTCATTATGTGCTTTATATTTAACTAAAAGAGGACACAAAGTTTCTATTTTTGAAAGAAGAAATGACTTGCGTTCAGAGATTATTACCGCAGGCAAGTCTATCAATTTAGCACTTTCCACAAGAGGTTTGACTGCATTAAAAAAAGTTGGTGTTGATGCTGATATAATGCAAATTGCTATACCAATGGATAAACGAATAATGCATGATGATAAAGGTCGTTTAACAGAGCAACTTTATGGAAATGATGGTCAGGCAATTTATTCTGTATCAAGAGCACAATTAAATGTACTAATGATGAAATTGGCTGCAAAAAATGGAGCAAATCTTTATTTTAATGAGAAATGCGTTGAAGCTAACCTTGAGGAGGCAAGTGTAGTTTTTGAAAACACTAATACACATCGCAAGCAAACCGTCACATCTGATTTGATAATTGGAGCTGATGGAGCTTTTTCAGCTGTTAGGAAGCAAATGGTAGAGCAATATAATCATGACTATAATTATAATAAAATCGATCATGACTATAAAGAATTACATATTCCTGCAGGTAAAAACGGAACTTTTTTATTAGATAAGAATGCGTTACATATTTGGCCAAGAGGAGACTTTATGCTTATTGCATTAGCTAACTTGGATGGCAGTTTTACTTGCACTTTATTTGCGCCTAAAAAAGGTGAGAAATCTTTTGAAGCTTTAAACTCTAAGTTAGATGTAGAAAATTATTTCAGCACTATTTTTCCTGATTTTTTTAATTTAGTTCCTGATATATATAAACAATGGATTGCTAATCCTACATCTGGCTTAGGTATTATAAAAACATATCCTTGGCATATAAAAGATACTGCTGTGTTAATTGGGGATGCTGCTCATGCAACAGTACCGTTTTACGGACAAGGCATGAATGCAAGTCTTGAGGATTGTAGAATGTTAGATAAATTATTAGACAATCATGGAGATGATTTAAAGTCGTGCTTTGAAGAATATACTAAAAGTAGAAAGCCTAACGGTGATGGGTTACAGGATTTGTCTATGCAGAATTTTATTGTAATGCGAGACAATACAGCTGATCCAACATTTTTACTGCAGAAGGAAATAGAAAAGAAATTTTCTAATTTATATCCTGATAAATGGATTCCACTTTATTCTATGGTTAGTTTTACTAATATTCCTTATGCTGATGCTTGGGAAATTGGGATGAAACAAGAAAAAATGATGGAAGAAATTATGAAAACACCAAATATTGAAAAAGAGTGGAAAAGTGATGAAATCATGCAAAAAATGTTAGATTTGGTGTAAAATATTGTTTTTTTGTGTAATAAAATTAATTTTTTATTTTTTTTATAAATGAAAGAGCCAAAAAAAATGATTTGAATTGATTAAAAATGCAAGAAAATAGCTAATAAAAGCAATAAAATGATAAAAAAACTACTATATCTTCCATTAATTTTAGTTTTCTGTTCTTGTCAAAAACAAGAAACCAAAATAATTATTTTATCAAAATCATCCGAAAACTATATAAAATGGATGGAAAATAACAACACTATTATACTAGACGCCTATACTATCAAAAATACGGATAGTATTTTAGCATTAGCAGATGGAATCATTTTAACTTGAGGAGAGGATATCAACCCCTTACAATATAACGATACTATCAATTTGGCAGTTTGTGGAGATATCAATTACCAAAGAGATACACTTGAACGTAAATTATTTGACTTTGCTTTTAAAAATAAAATTCCATTAATTGGAGTTTGCAGAGGAATGCAAATGATGAATGTCGCAAGTGGAGGTACTTTATATGGAGATATTCCAACAGAGATTGGGACAACAGTAATCCACAGAAATAATGGAGAAGTAAATCATAAAATAGTTTTGACAGATACGTGTTCTTAAATTTTCCCAAATTGTACAGATACAATTATTGTCAATTCTTGGCATCATCAAGGACTTAAAATTATGCCCAATCATTTACGCGTTATTGCCCGTGCTTTTGATGGATTACCAGAGGCGGTTGTAATGGATAAATCAGTTAATCCCTTTATGATTGCAGTTCAATTTCACCCTGAGCTATTAGGAGAAGAGAATGTTATTTATCATACTATGAAAAGTAGTTTTTACAATGAAATCAGAAAATAAAAGATACTTTTTTAATAGTTTATATTAGAGTTTATTAGACGTAAATCAATTATATTTGCGATCTTAAACCTCACCAATGCTTCAGGATATATTATTTACTTTCTTAATTAGCTTTTCTCCTTTTGGAGAGGCAAGAGCGGGAATCCCTTATGGAGAGTTAAATGGATTGCCAATTATGCTAGTTTTTATTGTAGGGCTAGTAGCAAACTTATTAGTTTTCCCAATATTCTATAAAGCAATTGAATTGGCAAATAAACACCTTTGGAAAAATCCATTGTATAAGAAAATGGCTCTTTTTTTAGCCTTAAGAGCAAGAACTAAAACAAAAGAGGTGATAAAAAAATATGGGGCTTGGGGATTGATGCTTTTTGTAATGATTCCTTTGCCTGTAACTGGCGCTTACATAGGTACAATTGCAGCTTTTATATTTGGCATTTCATATCAAAAATCACTTATTGCTATTAGTAGTGGTATTACTATATCCTCTATTATGGTAGCATCATTTATGCACCTTATATAATTTTTCAGTTTCTATTACAACTGAAATGGAATAACTACATTTGCCGGAATGAAAGGTAAAAAAACAGCACTTATTATTTTAGATGGTTGGGGCCATGGAGATAAAACACAGTCGGACGCTATACATCATGCAAATACTCCTTTTATTGATTCTCTTTATGCTGATTATCCTAATTGTGAACTTAAGACTTTTGGAGATTTTGTAGGTTTACCAAAAGGCCAAATGGGAAATTCTGAAGTTGGTCATTTAAACATTGGTGCTGGTAGAATTGTGTATCAGGATTTAGCAAAAATTAATATTGCTTGCAAGGATAATTCTATTGCTGAAATGGAAAATCTGAAAGCCTCCTTTACTTATGCAAAACATAATAATAAAGCACTTCACTTTATAGGTTTAGTTTCTGATGGCGGAATACATTCTCATAAAAATCACTTGTATAAATTATGCGAATTAGCAAATAAAGCAGGACTTGAAAAAGTTTTTGTTCATGCTTTTACGGATGGTAGAGATTGCGATCCAAAAAGCGGTAAAGTATTTATTCAAGAATTAGAGCAGCATTTATTTGGAGCAAAAATTGCATCAATATGTGGCAGATATTATGCCATGGATAGAGATAAGAGATGGGAGAGAATAAGAATAGCTTATGATTTAATGGTAAATGGTAAAGGTGAAAAGTCACAAAATTTATTAGAAAGCATTGAGCAATCTTACGAAAATGGAGTAATGGATGAGTTCATCAAACCAATTGTTAGTGTAGATAAAAATGGGAATCCTATTTCCAAAATACAGGAGGATGATGCGGTAATTTGTTTTAATTTTAGGACGGATAGATGTAGAGAAATCACGATTGCTTTAACACAAACCAATATGCTAGAATTTGGAATGAAAACTATGCATCTGCATTATACAACAATGACTAATTATGATGTATCTTATAAAGATGTAAATGTAATTTACAATAAAGATAACATCAAAAATACTTTGGGAGAGGTGTTGGAAAAAAACAATAAATCCCAAATCCGAATTGCAGAAACTGAGAAATATCCTCATGTTACATTCTTCTTTTCAGGAGGAAGAGAGGCAGAATTTAAACGAGAAAAACGATACATGGTTAATTCTCCAAAAGTACCAACTTACGATTTACAACCCGAAATGAGTGCTACTGAAGTAACCGCAACCATTGTATCAGAATTAGAAAAAGGAGCAACTGATTTTGTCTGTTTGAACTTTGCCAACGCGGACATGGTAGGCCATACTGGCATTTATAGTGGAATAAAAAAAGCGGTGGAAACTGTAGATACTTGCGCCCGAAAAGTAGTCGAAGCAGGACTAAAAAACGATTATGCTTTTATCATAACTGCCGATCATGGAAATGCTGATTTTGCAATAAATCCTGATGGCTCTCCTAATACAGCACATAGTACAAATATGGTGCCTTGCTTTGCGCTCAACACAGGATTTAACAATATACAAAACGGAAAACTAGGAGATATAGCTCCTACTATATTACAAATAATGGGAGTAGAAATCCCAATGGAAATGACAGGAGAAATCCTAATAAAATAAATAAAAATGGAACACATAAATAATTATATAAACGAGAATAAAGATAGATTCATTAATGAATTAGTTGATCTTTTAAAAATACCATCTATTTCAGCTGATCCAGCTTACAGTGAGGATGTTTTAAACTGTGCTGATGCAGTAGCAAAAGCAATGACAGATGCAGGAGCAGATAATATTGAAATTTGTAAAACGGAAGGCTATCCTATTGTTTATGGAGAGAAAATTATTGACATAAGTTTACCAACTGTTTTGGTGTACGGACATTATGATGTGCAACCTGCCGACCCATTAGAATTATGGATAAGCGGACCATTTGAGCCAGTAATTAAAAAAACAGATATTCATCCAGAAGGAGCAATTTTTGCTAGAGGAGCTTGTGATGATAAAGGACAGTTTTATATGCATGTAAAAGCTTTTGAATTGATGATGAACACAAACACTTTACCGTGTAATGTAAAGTTCATGATTGAAGGAGAAGAGGAAGTAGGTTCTGAAAACTTAGGTGTTTTTGTAAAAGCAAATAAGGAAAGATTAAAATGTGATGCTATCTTAATTTCAGATACAGGAATTATTGCAAACGATACACCATCCATCACAACTGGACTGAAAGGGCTGAGCTATTTGGAGGTAGAAGTTACAGGTCCAAATAGAGATTTACATTCAGGATTATACGGAGGAGCAGTTGCGAATCCTATAAATATTTTATGTGAAATGATTTCAAAAATGAAAGATGAAAATAATCATATTGCAATTCCAAAATTTTATGATAATGTAGTGGAACTTTCAGCAGAGGAAAGAGAAGATATTGCTAGAGCACCTTTTTCGTTAGATAAATATAAAAAAGCACTAGACCTTTCTGATGTTCATGGAGAAGAAGGATACACAACTATGGAGCGTACAGGAATACGACCTACTTTAGATGTAAACGGAATTTGGGGAGGATATACGGGTGAAGGAGCAAAAACAGTAATTGCTTCTAAAGCCTATGCAAAAATTTCTATGCGATTGGTTCCTAATCAATCTGATGAAGAAATTACTACATTATTTACTGACTACTTTAAAAGTATCGCACCCAAAAGTGTAAGTGTAGGCGTTACTCCTCATCATGGTGGTGAGCCTTATGTTTCTCCAACTGATATTCCTGCTTATGTTGCGGCAAGCAAGGCTATGGAAACTACATATGGTAAAAAACCTGTTCCGGTTAAAAGCGGTGGATCTATCCCTATTGTAGCTTTGTTTGAGGCTGAATTAGGTGTTAAATCTATTTTGCTTGGTTTTGGTTTGGATTCGGATGCAATTCATTCTCCTAATGAGCATTATGGTATTTTCAATTACCTGAAAGGAATAGAAACAATTCCTCATTTCTTTGCAAATTATGCAAAGTCATATTAAACTTTTTAGCAATAAGAGCAATACAATTACTACTTCCAAAATTACAATGCAAGAATAAGCATGAAATATTTTAATTTAGTAGGAATATGTTTATTTCTTACATTAAGTTGTAATAGCCAACATCAAGAAACTAAAACTGTGGAAAAAACACACGAATATACAAATGCCTTAGTAAATGAAACAAGTCCTTATTTATTACAACATGCTCATAATCCTGTGGATTGGCATCCTTGGAATGAGCAAACTTTGGTTAAAGCAAAATCAGAGGGAAAGTTACTATTGATTAGTATTGGATATTCTGCTTGCCATTGGTGTCATGTAATGGAATATGAAAGCTTTGAGGATGCTGAGGTAGCAAAAATTATGAATGATAATTTTATTTGCATTAAAGTAGACAGGGAGGAGAGGCCTGATATTGATCAGATATATATGACAGCAGTACAGCTCATGAACCAAAGAGGGGGTTGGCCACTTAATTGTGTAGCCTTACCAAATGGAAAACCATTTTGGGGAGGCACTTATTTCAGAAAAGAAGATTGGAAAAAGCAAATTCTAGGACTAGCAAATACCTATAAAAAGGAACCCAATAGAGTTATTGAATTTGCAGATAGGCTTACAAAAGGAATACAAGAAGTTGAAAATATTAGCTTGAACACTGAGGAGGTTAATTTTACTTGGAAGGATTTGAATAATATGGTTAGCCCCTGGTCTGAACGCTTTGATAATAGGGATGGAGGGAGCAATGGTGCCCCAAAATTCCCTATGCCAAACGCTTATCATTTTTTACTAAGATATGCTCATCTTTCAAATAACAAAGAGGTATTAGATCATGTTGAACTTACTCTGGACAAGATGGCTTTTGGTGGAATTTATGACCAGATTGGAGGAGGGTTCGCACGCTATTCGGTTGACAAATTATGGAAAGCTCCCCATTTTGAAAAGATGCTTTATGATAATGGGCAGCTTGTAAGCCTGTATGCGGATGGGTATCTTAAATTTAAAAAGCCATTATATAAAGAGGTGGTTTTTGAAACACTTGATTTTATTGAACGTGAATTGATGGCAGAAAATGGCGCTTTTTATTCTGCCCTTGATGCCGATAGTGAAGGAGAGGAGGGTAAGTTTTATGTATGGGATGAAACGGAATTAAAATTATTTATCCGTGAGGATTTTGAAATCTTTAAGGACTATTACAATGTAAATTTAAAAGGACTTTGGGAACATGAAAATTATATTTTATTAAGGAAGAAAACCAAAGTTCATTTTGCAAAAAAGCATAAAATTTCCGTTTCAGAACTAGAGTCTAAAATAGTAAATTGGAAAACTGTTTTGATGGCAGAAAGAGATAAACGCATTCGCCCAGGGCTGGATGATAAGTCCTTAACCTCTTGGAATGGATTAATGCTAAAAGGTTATCTGGATGCCTACATGGCTTTTGGTGAGAACCAACATTTGGAGGTAGCTTTAAAGAATGCAAATTTCATAGCCAATACTCAATTGCAAAAGGATGGGAAACTGTGGCATTCTTACAAAGATGGACGCTCAACTATTAATGCTTATTTGGAAGATTATGCTATTGTAAGCTCGGCATTTATTCGTCTTTATGAAGCAACTTTTGATGAAGTTTGGCTAAGTAGAGCTAATCAATTAGTAGCTTATGCTTTGGAAAATTTTTACGATAAAAATTCTGGGATGTTCTATTTTACTTCCAAGTTGGATCCCGAATTAGTTGCCAGAAAAATGGAAATTAACGATAATGTAATTCCTGCTTCTAATTCGGTAATAGCAAATGTTTTGTATGATTTAGGTACGATTTTGGATAACAGGATTTATAAACAAAAGGCAATCATTATGGCCAATAATGTAAAGCCAGATATGGAAAAATATGCAAGTGGATATGCTAATTATGCGGCATTGATGTTAAAAGAAATTGTTCCTTTTTATGAAGTGGCAATTGTGGGCAAAGATGCGCATACTAAGGCATTAGAGTTGAATAAAAAATATGTCCCTAATAAATTATTTTTGGGTAGTTTTGAAAGTAGTGAAATGGAATTGTTGCAAGAAAAATTTGTACAAGGAACAACTATGATTTATGTATGCGAAAATAAGGCTTGTCAATTGCCAACTACTAATATTATGAAGGCTCAAAAATTAATGAATTAATGAAATATCTATTTAAAGAAAACCAAAAATTTACTCAATGGTGGTTGTGGGTAATTTTATTGTCTTTCCCAATTATGTCTTTTGGTCCTTTTGATGAAAATGAAATTAATATAAACTATGTGATAATTGGATTTATGCTGCCCTTGATTTTTTATTTATTTGAGTTAAGAATTAAAGTCAGTAATAAAGGATTGCACTACCAATTTTTTCCATTTCATTTTAAATCTCACATTATTGATATAGAAGATATTGAAAGGATAAAGGCTATGGAATACTCTCCCCTAAAAGAATATGGTGGTTGGGGAATTAAATACGGATTTAAAGGAAAGGCCTATAATGTGAGCGGAAATAAAGGAGTAAAAATTTTCCTGAAAAATGGACTGAATATTATGTTCGGCAGCCAAAAACACAATGAGTTAGCAAAGGCTTTGAAAAGTGTTAGGAGATAATAATCAAAAAGTAATTCTTCTTTCCCTTTTGTGCTAGTATGTATTTTCCGTTTAACAAGTCATTTTCTGTAAGTTGAACATCTTCAGTAATTTTCTCTTTGTTAATACTTACTGCATTTGATTTTATCATTCTTCTTGCCTCTCCTTTACTTGCAAAAATTTTAGTTTTTTCTACTAATATATCTAAGATTCCTAATCTTAAATCGGCTTTATTCATTTCAAACTGAGGTACACCTTCAAATACAGAAAGGAAATTTTCTTCATCCAAACTTTTCAAATTATCAGAAGTTGATTTCCCAAATAAAATACTAGATGCTTTTATAGCCATTCCCAAATCTTCTTTACTATGTACTCTTAAAGTTACTTCTTCCGCAATTACCTTCTGTAAAATTCTCAAATGAGGAGTTTCATCGTGTTCTGTAATTAGCTTTTCTATTTCTGTTTGAGATAAAAGAGTAAAAATTTTAATGTAATTTTTAGCGTCATCATCAGTAGAATTTAACCAAAATTGGTAGAATTTGTAAGGAGATGTTTTTGTTTTGTCCAACCAAACATTACCACTTTCAGTTTTACCGAACTTACCTCCGTCTGCTTTTTTAATAAGTGGAGTAGTTACAGCAAATACTTTCCCTCCTCCTTTTCTTCTTACCAATTCTGTTCCAGTTACAATATTCCCCCATTGGTCAGACCCGCCTAATTGTACTTTACAATTTTTGTTTTTCCAAAGCCAGTAAAAATCATAACCTTGCACTAATTGGTATGAAAATTCGGTAAAACTCATTCCTGTTTCCAATCTGCTTTTTACAGAATCCTTTGCCATCATATAGTTTACCGACATATGTTTCCCAACATCTCGGATAAAATCCAAGAAATTAAACTCCTTAAACCAATCGTAATTATTTACTACTTCAGCAGAGTTTGCTCTACAATTAAAATCTAAAAAATGTTCCAATTGTTTTTGTACCGATTTTACGTTATGGTTTAGAGTTTTTTCGTCCAACAAATTACGCTCCTTACTTTTCCCTGAAGGATCTCCAACCATACCAGTAGCACCTCCAATTAAAGCAAAAGGTTTATGTTCACATCTTTGCAAATGCACCAAAATCATAATCTGAACTAAACTCCCAATGTGTAGGGAGTCAGCAGTAGGATCAAAACCAATATAAGCAGAAGTTATTTCTTTTTCAAATTGCTCTTCTGTTCCTGGCATGATATCGTGTATCATTCCTCTCCATTTTAATTCTTCTACAAAATTCATTTCTTATAATTTTGTCAAAAATAGACAATTATTCTAAATCTACTGTCTAATATCTAATATCTAAAATCTATTCCCCTATCTTTGCCTTATGATATTTGTTACTGGAGGAACTGGACTTGTTGGTTCGCATATTTTACTTGAATTATCTCAAAAGAGAGAACAATTCAAAGCGCTTAAAAGAGATTCCTCTTCTTTAACTATTTGCGAAAATATTTTTAAACATTACAATGCTGAGGATTTATTTGAGAAGATATATTGGGTAGTAGGTGATGTAAATGATATTCCATCTTTGGAAAGTGGAATGCTAAATTGTGAGCAAGTTTTACACTGTGCTGCTGTCGTTTCTTTTCAACCTACTGATGCTGAACTTTTGAAAAAAGTAAATATTGAAGGAACTGCAAATGTGATGAATGTAGCTTTGACTTCAGGAGTAAAAAAAGTAGGATTTGTAAGCTCAATTGCAGCTTTGGGGCGTAATTCAACGGAAGGTATTGTTAATGAAGAATGTCATTTTAAAGCAACAAAATTGGATAGTAATTATGCACTTAGTAAATATTATGCTGAGCAAGAAGTTTGGCGTGCATGTCAGGAAGGATTGAATGTTGTAATTGTAAATCCATCAGTAATACTTGGTCCTGGAGATTGGAATAAAGGAAGTTCTCAAATTTTCCAAAAGATACATTCAGGATTGAAATTTTATACCGCAGGTAGTACGGGCTATGTAGATGTTGTAGATGTTGCTAATTCTTTAGTTACTCTTTTATTTTCTGATGTAAAGAATGAACGCTTTATTGTAAATGGTGCAAACTTAAAATATCGTGATTGTTTTGATAGGATTGCCGTTACTTTGAATAAACCCAAAGCGACTATAAAAGTAACTCCATTATTAAAAGAAATTGCTTGGAGAATGGAATCTGTGCGTTCATATATTTTGGGAAATAAAGCATTATTAACTAGAGAAACAGCTAATAGCGCAATGACAAATAGTTCTTTTTCAACTGCTAAAATTAAAGAGTTTATCAACTTTAATTTCACGGAGATTGATGCTACAATAAAAAAGTACGCTGATTGGTTTATTAAGGATTTAAAGTAGTCCTTTCCTTTATCAACTCCTCTAAAACTTTGTCATAAATTTTTTCTAACTTTTCAGGGTGATTTGAATAATACTCTAAAGTTAATTTAAATTCTTCTTCTGAAATAGCATATTCTGAGTAGATGTTTTGATAAGAATTTGCTAATTCATTTTTTGCTTTCCCCATTCCTTTTGTTTTATGTAATTCAAAAGTTGCTTCTGCCAAATGAATTTCTTTTAAGATACTTTCAAAGGTATTTTCCGATAAGATATTCTCAGGTATTTTTTCATCAGAATTGCTACAAGAAAACAATAAACAAATAACAATAAACAAATAATTTTTCACAATACAAAGGTATTGTATTTACTGCAAGGATTTGTGTATATTTGCCGTAATTATTAATCAAATAAAATATTTAAGATGAAAAAGTTAATGTATTTATTAGTTGCAGGATCACTTTCTGTATTTGCAGCTTGTGGTGGTGCGTCAACTACTGAAGGAGCAGCTACTGATGTTGCTGTTGAAGAAGTGGCTGTCGAAGAAGTGGCTGAAGCTGTTGGTTGCCAAGTTGAAGGTGGTACTTGTTTAGCAGATCATTCTTGTTGTGCACCTAAAGCTGCTGCTTGTTGTTGTGGTGATGCTACTTGTGATGGTTCTTGTCATGGTGATGCTGCTGCTGAAGCTCATGGAGATCACGATCATGCAGGAGACGATCACGATCATGCAGGAGAAGATCAAGAATAAGAATTTTATTCTGAGAAATTAAAAAAAGGCATCCATTTGGGTGCCTTTTTTAGTTTTTATCGATTAAAAGTAAGTCGCATTCCTCTGCTGGTTTCATCAAAGCTTCCAAACTCATAAGCAATATGTCCGTTTACAATAGTATGTGTAATTTGTGCATTAAAGGTTTCGCCTTCAAAAGGTGACCAACCACATTTATATAAAATATTTTCTTTAGCAACTTCCCAAGGTTTGTCCAAATCTACCAAAACTAAATCCGCAAAATAACCTTCACGAATAAAGCCTCTATTTTTAACTTGAAAACAAATAGCAGGATTATGACACATCTTTTCTACAACTTTTTCAACGCTTATTTTCCCTTGATTAACAAAAGCTAGCATTACAGGTAAAGCATGTTGAACAAGCGGGCCTCCTGATGGGGCATTAAAATAAGTATTGCTTTTTTCTCCCAAAGTATGAGGGGCATGATCGGTTGCAATTACATCTAATTTGTCATCTAGTAATGCTTGGAATAGCGCATTTTTATCACTTTCTTTTTTTACAGCAGGATTCCATTTTATAAGAGTTCCCTTTTCAGCATATTTACTCTCATCAAACCAAAGGTGATGTATACAAACCTCAGCTGTAATTCGTT
>CAJQLK010000093.1 GCA_905479165.1 uncultured Flavobacteriales bacterium
CCACATCTGATCCTGTCCAATTGAGCTCAGGCGTCAACGGCACCGCCATTGAACATGAAATCCCCGGCTGGATGACCAAAGAAGTCTTGCTGAAAGACTGCACCTTCCCCTGAACAACGATTACCTAGTATTACATCAATTCCTGCACCATCAATAATTTTGGAAAGGGTATAGTCATAAGCAGTAAGCATAGAGATCTTCTCTCCTTTTTGCTTCATTTCAGTAAGTGTGTGTGTTGTTACTTTTTTGTATTCTCCTTTAGCTACTGACATTTTATTATTTTGTAATTGTTACTACATATGCACTAGAATATCCTTTTGCATTTATTGCTTTTTGATGATCGGCAGCCTCTTTTGGTGATGAAAAATCACCACTTAAATATTGGTAAGTTCCATTCTCATTGGGTAGGTACCATACTGCATCTAAATTTTCATATGCTGATGCACTTTGAGTTTGCATAAACATTCCTAATTGCACAGCATACACTACTTTATTACTTTTTAAGTTTTTAGGTGTAGGAACATAAACTGTCGTTTCTTTTACCAATTCAGAAGCTTTTACTCCATTCAATTCAAAATCTTTTTGAATGAATAATGTTTTAAGCTCAGTATTGCTTGTTTCTAATGCACTTATTTCAGATTTAGTAGTTTTTAATTTAAACTCAAGAGAAGAGATTTGATTGCTCAAAACAGTTATCTTACTGCTTAAGTCTGCAGTAACTATATCATGTTTAGTTTGAGTAGTTTTTAAAATACTTAATTCAGTATTTGCATTTTTTAAATCTACTGATAAAGTTGTGGCATTAGTTGTACATTCTTTTAGTTTTTTAGCTGTATTTTTAGTTGTTTTTAATTGTTCTTTAGCATTATTAAGTTCAGCAGTTAATGTGTTTATTTCTATTGATTTGTTTTTCACAGATTTATTTAATTCACTTTTAATATTTTGATGTGCTTTTTTTTCATTTGATAAATCTGCACTTAAAGTTGAATTAGAACTTTGAAGTTTAGCGACTTTATTTTTAACTATTTTAACTTGAGTTGTCAATTGTTTTATCTGAGTGCTTGTTGATTTATTTATCTTCTTTAAATCATTTGTCAAATTAGTATTTGTAGTATTTTCTAAAGAGATTTGTAGCTTTAAAACAGAAATTTCTTTGTTTAATTGTTTGTTAGTTGCGCTAGATTGACTTGAAGTATTTCTAAAATCTTCAATAGCTGTAGTTAAAGCAATTATTTCTTTTTGTTGTGAAGAAGAGATTGAAGCTAAATCAGCGTTAATTGTCGTTAAATTTGTTAACTCAGAAGAAAGTGAATTGTTTTCTGAAGTTAAACTGCTAACAGTCGTTTGAAGAGAAGTATTTGAATTTTCTAATTCTTCAGCTTTATTTTCTTTTTCTTCCAGACTTGCAGTATTTTTGTTAGTGTAATTTGTAACTACAGTGCTTGTTCCCTTAGTGTTTATATAGTAGTAAGAAATTCTTGCTTTAGTTGCCGGACTGATAAACAAGCCACACGAACCACTAGTAAAATCAGGCATAAAGAAAGTGGTAAGATATTCGCTATTAATATAAATATCGTAAATGTTTTTCTCTGATCTTATCTCTATTAAATTTTGCTTATCAACTCCATTAACTAATTTGTTTTTTACCCAGCCTTCTTGTTTTGCATTACCACTTAAATTTTGATAATTATTACCTATTAGTTGCTTAATTCTGTATTCTCTTTTTTTATTTATTTCAAAAATAATTGCTCCTTTTCCATTTGGTTGAGCTTTAAGGATAATTCCGACACTTGCCTTTTTATTTTTAGAATGAACAATTCTTACTGCAGTTTTAATTACAAAATCAGTTACTGATGAGTTGTTTGCAATAATTGTATATTCACTATCTTTATTGTTTCTACTTAATAAGTAATCTCCTTTATCTAAAATAAAGTAATTATCTGTTGTAGTAATTATTTTAAAATACTCCCCTTCAGTATTGAAATCTTCATGTATTACATCATTATTGTACCCTTCTGAAGAAATTTGTTGAGCATTAAGTGTTGTATTCAAAAAAGCCAGTAAAAAAAGTGTAGTTGAAATAAGTTGTTTCATAGTTATTTTTTCTAAATTGTGGCAAATTTACAAAATATGCCTTTATCTTTTCATATAAAGTGATAAGTTTGCAAACATGAAAAATATATATCTAATACTTGGAGTTTTTACAATGCTTTTTTCTGCTTGTGAAACTGACTTTGATGTAAATTCAGAATGGGAAGAAACTACAGTTGTTTTTGGACTTTTGGATGCTAGTGATGAAAATCAATTACAAAAGATTAAAATTAGTAAGGCATTTTTAGGAAATATGGATGCTTATCAAATGGCTCAATATGCTGATTCTATTAATTATGGTGTTAATGAATTAGATGTAAAGATTTATAAGTGGAACTTCAATCAGATACAAGATTCTGTAGAGTTAATTGCTGTGCCAACATACAGAGATGGTGAGATTTTTTATGATAGTATAATTATGTACCAGTTTGTTAACGATAATTTCCTTAAAAAAGGTTTTGATTATGAGTTAATAGTTAAAAATAAAGAGTCAGGTAATATAGTTACTTCAATGACGAGGATTATTGATAAAGAACCTTCTTGGAATAACTTTCAGCCAAATTTTGACATAGGTTTTTATAAAAATGATTTATCTGATTTTTGGTTTAAAACTATTAGATGGAATAATGTTGAAGAAGGGAGTTTATATCAGTTAAATTTGATATTTAAATACTTAGAAATAAATAAAGAGACTTTTGTAGTAGATTCAGTATCTATTGAATGGTTGCAAGAACTTAAGTATTCCACTTCTGGACCAATGTCTATAACGATTGAGGGTGAAGATTTTTTTGATTTCTTGGCTGACGAAATAAATATAGATAATGACGTTGTTAGAGAATATGAAGGCTTATTCTTAGAAATGACAGTTGGATCAGAAGATTTAGAAACCTATATTGATGTAAATAAGCCAATTACGGGAATAGTTCAGCAAAGACCAGTATTTGGTAATATTAATAATGGTATTGGTTTATTCTCCACTCGTTTTATACACACACAGAAGATTGGACCTACAAATAAATTGGCGTCAGGATTGAATTACGGCTCCCATTATTACATTAATAACTTTTTGAATAGAAATTTTGATTATCCTTTTGAGGATAAGTAACTGACTATATGTCAGTAATTTTTATTAACATTTTTTAAATTCTTTATTATTCGACAGTATTGTCATGTATTTTATAGTGGCATTATAATTGCATTTGTTAATGATTGGAAAACAAATTATTAAATTTAAAACATAATATAATGAGTAAAATTATTGGAATCGATTTAGGAACAACAAATTCATGTGTATCTGTAATGGAAGGAAATGAGCCAGTTGTAATCCCAAACGCTGAAGGAGCAAGAACAACTCCCTCAATTGTTGCTTTTATTGAAGGTGGAGAGCGTAAAGTTGGTGATAGTGCAAAGCGACAAGCAATCACAAATCCAACAAAAACTATTGCATCTATCAAAAGATTTATGGGAGAAAGCTTTACTGCAATGGCTAAGGAAATTAAAAATGTTTCTTATAAAGTGGTAAAAGGTGATAACAATACTCCAAGAGTTGATATTGATGGTAGACTATATACACCACAAGAAATATCAGCAATGGTATTGCAAAAGATGAAAAAGACTGCTGAAGATTATTTAGGAACTACAGTTACTCAAGCTGTAGTTACTGTGCCAGCTTACTTTAATGATGCGCAAAGACAAGCAACAAAAGAAGCAGGTGAAATTGCAGGACTTAAAGTTGAAAGAATTATAAATGAGCCAACTGCTGCTGCACTTGCCTATGGTTTGGATAAAGCTGATAAAGATAGAACAATTGCTGTGTTTGATTTAGGTGGTGGTACTTTTGATATTTCTATTCTTGATTTAGGGGATGGTGTATTTGAAGTGAAATCTACAAATGGTGATACACACTTAGGTGGTGATGATTTTGATCAAGTAATTATTGATTGGTTAGCAGAGGAATTTAAGAAAGATGAAAACATGGATTTAAGAAAAGATCCTATGGCTTTACAAAGATTAAAAGAAGCTGCAGAAAAAGCAAAAGTTGAGCTTTCTTCATCTACACAAACTGAAATTAACTTGCCTTATGTTACTGCTACTGCATCAGGTCCTAAGCACTTAGTTAGAACTTTAACTAGAGCACAATTTGAGCAATTAGCTGATAAATTAATTCAAGCAACAATTACTCCTTGTAAAAAAGCAATGGAAGATGCCGGAATGACTAATTCTGATATTGATGAGGTAATATTAGTAGGAGGATCAACAAGAATTCCTGCAATACAAGAAGTTGTTGAGAAATACTTTGGAAAATCTCCATCAAAAGGAGTTAATCCTGATGAGGTTGTTGCAATTGGAGCAGCTATTCAAGGGGGTGTTTTAACAGGTGATGTAACTGATGTTTTATTATTAGATGTTACTCCACTTTCATTAGGAATTGAAACTATGGGAGGTGTCTTAACAAAATTAATTGAAGCTAATACAACTATTCCAACTAAGAAGTCTGAAACTTTCTCAACTGCTGCTGATAATCAGCCAGCTGTTGACATTCATGTATTACAAGGAGAAAGACCAATGGCTGCTGATAATAAGTCAATTGGAAGATTCCAATTAGCAGATATTCCGCCAGCACCAAGAGGTATTCCTCAAATTGAAGTAACTTTTGATATTGATGCAAATGGAATTTTAAATGTTTCAGCAAAAGATAAGGCAACAGGAAAAGAGCAAAATATTAAAATTGAGGCTTCTTCAGGACTTTCTGAAGAAGAAATTGCAAAAATGAAAAGTGAAGCAGAAGCAAATTCTGATGCCGATAATAAAGCAAAAGAAACTGCTGATAAAATTAATGGGGCTGATGGTATGATTTTCCAAACTGAAAAGCAACTTAAAGAATTTGGTGAAAAATTATCAGATGATAAAAAAGCTCCAATTGAAGAAGCTTTAACTGAGCTTAAGTCAGCACATGAAAGCAAAGATTTAGATGCTATTGATGTTGCAATGGAAAAAATTAATACTGCATGGACAGCTGCATCTGAGGAAATGTACAAAGACACTCAGGATGGAACATCTACAGAAGCTGGATCAGAACAAGCTGCCCCTGACGATGTAACTGATGTTGAGTTTGAAGAAGTAAAGGATGAAGAAGCAAAAGATGAAGAGGTAAAATAAGCAAAATAAAGTAAAATTTCATAATACTGAAAAGAGCCCTACATTTTGTGGGGCTTTTTTTATATTTGCCAAATGTTAAAGAATTTTTTAGTTGTTTTATTATTTCCATTTTTAGTAAATGGACAGTCAGCCTTTATTAGTGGTGAAGCTACTGTTTGTGATAATGGAATTTCAGCTGAATTAGTAGTAAGTTTTACAGGAACTGCTCCATTTACTTTTTCTTATGCTATCGATGGAGTAGTGCAGACTCAATTACTGTCTACACAAGATGATGTATTTGTTATCTCTACAAAAATAGCTGGAGTTTATACACTTAATCAGTTTAATGATGCTTTAAGTATTGGAACTATTAATGGAAGCGCATTGGTTACTATTTTAGAAAGCCCAGAAGCAATTATTTATACTGAGTCAGATACACTTTCCATTATTAATCCTACAGCATTTTTTAAAGGTCAACCGGAAAATAATACACATAATTGGAATTTTGGAGATAATACTTCTAATACATCCTCATCGGTTGTACACACTTTTCCTACAGATGAAGATGGTTTAGGGGTTTTAGGTATTTATGAAACATCTCTGATAGTTACTGATGGCAATGGTTGTTCTGATACAACCATTAAACCTATTTGGGTAAGAGATGAATACTGGATGTATATTCCAAATTCATTTACTCCTGATTTTGATGAGAAACTCAGAAATGAAAAATTTTGTTTAGAATACCATGCGATTAGAGAAAATACTTTTTTATTTAAAGTTTTTAATACCCAAGGTGATCTAATATTTCAATCAGCTAATCCTCAAGAAATGAAGTGTATTAATAAAGCTGGTTGGGATGGAAAGCATTATGAAACGCAGAAAGAATTACCTGCAGATACTTATGTGTTTGAGTTATATTTTCAGGATTTTGAAGGATGGAAACATCAAGAATTTGGAAAAATTCTTTTAGTTAGATAATTAAAAAAATAAAGATGAAATTATTAAAAGGAAAAAATGTAATTATTACAGGAGCAAGTAGAGGAATAGGAAAAGGAATTGCTGAGGTTTTTGCAAAGCATGGCGCAAATATTGCTTTTACATACACGTCATCAGATGAAAAAGCAAAAGCATTAGAATATGAGCTTTCATCAAATGGATGTAAGGCTAAAGCATATAAATCAGATGCATCTGATTTTGAAGCTGCTCAGCAATTATCTAAAGATGTAATGGATGATTTTGGTAGTATTGATGTACTAGTTAATAATGCGGGTATTACTAAAGATGGACTTTTAATGCGTATGTCTGAGGAAGATTTTGATAGTGTAATGAACATCAATATGAAGTCAGTTTTTAACATGACAAAAGCAGTTTTGCGACCAATGTTAAAGGCAAGGGCTGGTTCAATTATTAACATGAGTTCGGTTGTTGGAGTAAAAGGCAATTCAGGGCAGGCAAATTATTCTGCTTCAAAAGCCGCTATTAACGGATTTACAAAATCTACTGCATTAGAATTAGGCTCAAGAAATATTAGATGCAATTCAATTGCACCTGGATTTATTGAAACAGAAATGACTGAAGCTTTAGGTGATGAAACTGTAAAAGAATGGAGGGAGCAAATTCCATTAAAAAGGGGAGGTACAACAGATGATATTGCTAATACAACTTTATTTCTAGCTTCTGATATGTCGGCATACGTAACAGGGCAAGTTATAAATGTTTGTGGAGGTATGTTAACATAAATTGATGTTTGGATTAACAATAGATTTCCCTTTTTATTATAGCATAATCTGCATTTTATTAGGTGTATTTTATGCTTGTTTTTTATATTTCAATGAACACTTTTTGCAATCAAAATCATTACACGTTTTATTGTTTGCTATTCGTACAATTTTTATAGGAATACTTGCTTTTTTATTGTTGAGTCCATTGGTTAAGTCTTTTACTAATACAACAGAAAATCCTATTGTCATTATTGCACAGGATGTGTCGGAATCTATTGCAGACTCTACTTTTGAATTACTTTCAAATCTTTCTAGTCAGTTAACTGACTTTGATGTACATAAATTTTCTTTTACTGAGGATGTTAAATCTGGTTTTCAGACTTCTAATATAGGCTTGAAAACAGACTATTCATCTCTTTTTTCTGATATAGAGAATAGATTTTCAAATAGAAATGTTGCGGGGGTTATTTTAGCTTCTGATGGTTGTTATAATTCAGGAAATAATCCAATTTTTCGTAAATTTGATTTCCCAATCTATAGTATTGCCTTAGGAGATACATCAGTAAAACAAGATGTTTTAGTTCAAAAAGTTACTAATAATGATATTGTATTTTTAGGTAATATTTTAACTTTAGAAGTTGCAGTTGCTGCAGTTAAGTTGAAAGGAAAAAAATCTACGTTATCTGTTTTGAATAAGGGTATTGAACTTTACTCTGAACAAATTTTATTTGATTCAAATGATGATTATAGAGTTATCAATATAAAATTAGAAGCTAAGGATATCGGCTTGCAAGCATATAAAATTGTATTATCGGAAGTAGAAGGTGAGAAAAATATTGAAAATAATACTTTCACCACTTATATTGATGTGATTGATTCTCGTTATAATTTACTCATTTTAAAAGATAAGTCACACCCAGATTTAGCTTCATATATTAGTGCGATTGAAAAGAATAAAAACTATAAAATTGAGATAAAGAATATTGATGAAGTAAATCATTTTAATAAATATCAATTAGTTGTGTTATCTGGAGTTTCCCAAATACCTAGTAGTTTAATTGATGAAAACATCCCTTTAATTCTATTTGGAAGCCATAATTTTAGTTCCAATTTATCATCAGTAAAATTTGTGCAAAAAGGAAGTAATGAAGAAATAAGAGTTGTTCAAAATGAACTATTCTCTAAGTTTATATTTTCACCTGAGTTGTTAAATCTAACTAGAAATGCTCCTCCTTTATATGGTGTTTTTGGAAAATATGAACTGAATGTAAATATTGATATTGTTCTTAAAAAGAAAATTGGAGCTATCATCACAGAAAGTCCTTTGCTTTTTATTGAAGAAGTTGAAAACAGAAAAGTAGCCTTTTTTACTGCTGAGGGGTGGTGGAAATGGAAGTTATATGATTATTCAATAAATGAAAATAATGATGCTTTTAATGAGCTCTTTTCAAAGCTAACACAATATTTATTATTGCAAGAAGATAAAAGTAAATTCAGGATTTATTATGAAAAACAAGTTGCTGAGTATTCTAATATTTTGTTTGATGCTAATTTATATAACGACAGTTATGAGTTAATAAATAATAAAGAAATTGCTTTGGAAATCAAGAATGAATCTGGTGAAGAGTTTAATTTTCAATTTTCTAAAGAAAAGCAAGGTTATTTTTTAGATATTGGAATTTTGGAAAATGGATATTATAGTTTTGTTGCTAAAGTTGTAGGTTCTTCTGTTGTTAAGTCTGGTGTGTTTGAAGTCAAAAAAATTCAGTTAGAACTAATGAACTTAGTTGCAAATCATGGACTTTTGTTTAAAATTTCAGAGTTAAGTAATGGTAAATTGTTTTATATAAATGAAATTGATTTGCTGTCAGAAGAACTTAATAAAAGTTCCAAAAATCAGAAATTAATATATTCTAAAGAAAAGCTTACTAGTTTGATAAACATTCCTTTGATTTTATTAATTTTGCTGCTTCTTATATCTACTGAATGGTTTGTAAGGAAATATAACGGATTAATATAAATTAACTAAAAACAATAAATTATGGAAAATCAAGGATTGCCTAAGGCAATGGTAATGGGAATAGTAGGATTAATATTTGTAGTGATGTTTGGCTCAAGTATGTTTGTTACAATTAACCCAGGACAAAAAGGAGTATTATTTAAAACACTTGGTGACGGATTAGATAAAGATTACGTTTTCGGACAAGGATTACACATAATAGCGCCATGGAACGAAATGATTGTATATGATGTGAAAGAAACAGAAACTTTTGAAAAAATGGAAGTACTATCAAAAAACGGACTTTCAATTAAAATTGATTTATCTATTTTACATATGCCTGTACAGGATAAAATTGGTTACTTGCACGATAATATTGGAAAAAATTACTTAGAAAAAATTATAAAGCCAGCTGTAAGATCGGTAACTAGAGAGGTGATTGGTAATTATTTGCCAGAAGAACTTTATTCTACTAAAAGAACAGAGATTGAACAGGAAATTTATGATCAGACGAATGAAATTGTTGCTGATAAAAATATAAATTTACCAGCTATTTATATTAGAGATGTTACCTTACCTCAAACTTTAAAAACTGCAATTGAGCAAAAATTAAAACAAGAGCAAGAATCTTTAGAGTATGAGTTTAAGATTGATAAAGCAAGAAAAGAAGCAGAAAGAAAGGAGATTGAAGCTAATGGAATTGCTAAATTTCAGAGGATTGTAAATAAGACTATTACTCCACAATTATTGAAATGGAAAGGTGTTGAGGCTACTCAAGAGATCTCTAAATCTAGCAATGCTAAAGTTATTGTAATTGGAAATGGAGATGGTGATCTGCCAATTATTTTAGGAGGACAATAGTTTTTGTATTATTGCGTTATTAAACCTAATTAATTAAAATAAAAAGAATAGATGAAGAATATTACACTTATGTTGTTAGTAGCTATGGTTCCATTTATGACTATGGCTCAGAAGAAAAGTAAAAAAGGAAAGCAAAACAAAATTGAAAAAGTTGATAATTCTAATGCAACTTATGAATTTATGGTTATATCAGGCTTTGAAAGGGAAATTGACAAGGATGACTCTAGAAAGGGGACTTCTGAAATTCCTAGCGAGTTGCAAATTAAGAAGCTAATGAAAGCAGGATCTCAAGTTATGATTAATTTTGATTTTGGGACAAGAAGTCAAGCGAATAGTGATTTAATGAAAAATGCTAGATCTTATAGGTCAATGGCATCAGCTGTTAATGCTTTAGCTAATTACGGTTGGGAGTTTGTGAATGCTAATGTAGTAAATTTAGGAACAACAAAAGCTCATTACTATTACATGAAAAGAAGTAAGTAATTTTATAAAGTTATATAAAAGCTCTACTGAAAAGTTGGGCTTTTTTTATTGCAATTTTCCAGCAATCATCACTTTTTCAATAACATTATGCCCAAAACTATAAGGTAGGTAAGCATAACTTGGAATCTGTTTTGTGATAAATAAATTCGCTTTTTTACCAATACAGATACTTCCTAATTCTTTTTCAACTCCCATAGCATAAGCAGTGTTGATAGTTGTAGCATTTATTACTTCTTCAGGTGTCATCTTCATTTGTATACACCCTAGGGATGCTACAAAATTCATATTTCCGCTAGGGTTGGATCCAGGATTGTAATCAGTTGCTAAAGCAACAGGCAATCCTTCTTCTATCATTCTTTTTGCTGGTCCGTAAGGTATCCTTAAAAAGAAAGAACAAGAAGGTAAAATAGTTGGCATACAATTACTTCCCTTCAAAGCTTCATAATCTTCTTCTGCCATTACTTCTAAATGATCCACTGATAAAGCACCTAAATCAACTGAGGATTTTACACCACCAATTGCATTAAATTGATTGACATGTGTCTTGGATTGTAAACCTAATTTATTGGCTGCTGTTAATAAGTTTTTTGTGTCTTCAACTGTAAAGTAGCCCTCTTCACAGAAAATATCTACATAGTCGGCTAATCCTTCTTTTACTACTATTGGTAACATTTCATTAATCACCAAATCCATGTAACCCTCTTTATTTTCTGTGTATTCTTTTGGTAGGGCATGTGCTCCTAAGAAAGTTGCTTTTATAGTAACATCAGATGCTGCTTTTAATCTTTTAATTACTCTAAGCATTTTAAGTTCTGCATCCAAAGTTAGGCCGTAGCCACTTTTTATTTCTATGGCTCCAGTTCCTATTTGTACTAATTCGTTTAATCGAGCCAATGCATCTTCAAAAAGTTCATCTTCTGAAGCGTTTTGTAATTTATCAGCAGAGTTTAGGATTCCTCCTCCTCTTTCTGCTATTTCAGCATAACTCAATCCATTTATTCTATCGACAAATTCTTCCTCACGGCTAGCTGCAAATACTAAATGAGTGTGGCTATCGCAATAAGTTGGAAAAACCATTCCTCCTTCAGCATCAATTATTTCAGTATTGTTCCAGTCCTCAATTCCATTCCAGTCTTCCATGCTTCCAAAAGAGGAGATAAGTCCTCCTTCAACCTCAATAAAAGCATCTTTAATAGTGCTGATATGTGACATATCTTTTCCTGCTACCCATTTTCTAGCACTTGTTTCTGTTTGTATAAGCTCTGAAATATTCTTAATTACTGTTTTCATATTTTATTTTGATTGTGCGAAAATACAAAATTCACTCTAATCAAATATGTTATATTTGCGCTATGGGAAATTCAATGGGTAAAATTTTTAAATTGATTACTTTTGGCGAATCGCATGGTGCCTATATTGGTGGTGTTATTGATGGTTGTCCTGCAGGCTTAGAATTGGATCTTGAGGCCATTCAAAAACAGTTGGATAGAAGAAAGCCAGGGCAATCAAAGATTACCACCCAAAGGAAAGAGAGTGATACAGTTCAGTTTTTATCTGGAATTTTTGAAGGAAAAACAACCGGTACTTCTATTGGGTTTATCATTAAAAATGAGGATGCTAAGAGTAAGGACTATACGCATGTAAAAGATACTTTTCGCCCGTCCCATGCTGATTTTACTTATCAGCAGAAATATGGTATAAGAGATTATAGAGGAGGAGGAAGATCCTCTGCAAGGGAAACTGCTTGTAGAGTAGTAGCTGGCGCTATTGCTCTGCAAATTCTTAATAAAATAGATGTTGAAGTTACAGCTTATGTTTCTGCTGTTGGAGATGTTAAAATGAACAAATCTTATAATAACATGGATTTATCTTTGATAGATAGTAATATTGTTAGATGCCCTGATAATGATAATGCTGAAGGAATGATTGCAGAAATTGAAAAAACAAAAAAAGAAGGTGACACAATTGGTGGAGAGATTACTTGTATTGCAACTGGGGTTCCTGTAGGTTGGGGAGAGCCTATTTTTGATAAACTGCATGCCGATATTGGTAAAGGAATGCTGTCTATTAATGCAGTTCATGGTTTTAAATATGGTTTTGGTGAAGTGGATATTTCTTCTAGTAAGGGGAGTGAAGTTAATGATACTATTATTAATGCAAGTGGAAAAACTAAAACCAATTTCTCTGGTGGAATACAAGGAGGAATAAGCAATGGAAATGATATTTATTGTGAAGTAGCTTTTAAACCAGTAGCGACTATTATGCAAAAACAAGAAAGTATTGATGTTAATGGGGAAAAAGTAGAATTAGAAGCAAAAGGCAGACATGATGCTTCTGTAGTTCCAAGAGCAGTGCCTATTGTGGAAAGTATGATGGCACTTACTTTAGTCGACCATTATTTAAGAAGTAAAATTAATAAGATTTAAGATTATGAAAAAATTAGCTTTATACTGGAAAATTATAATCGGAATGGTATTGGGTGTCGTTTACGGACTAATTGCTAATAAATTAGGTTGGGTGGACTTTACCAATGCTTTGATAAAACCTTGGGGCATTATCTTTGTAAATCTATTAAAACTTATTGCGGTGCCTTTGGTGTTTGCATCTCTTATAAAAGGAGTGGCATCACTTTCAGATATTTCAAAACTATCTCGCATAGGTGGGAAAACAATTGCTATTTACTTGGTGTCAACCCTTATCTCAGTAACCATTGGTTTGTGCTTGGTAAATATGGTAAATCCTGGTGCTAATTTTGATAGAGAATCCATTCAGTTATCTGAAAATTCTCAATCAGGGGCAGATAAAAAAATTGCTGTTGCAGGAAGTGTAAAAGAGGCAGGTCCTCTTCAGTTTGTGGTAGATATAGTGCCAACTAATATCTTTTCAGCTTCTAGCGATAATTCTAATATGTTGCAGGTCATCTTCTTTGCTATTCTTTTTGGTATTTCCATGGTTATGTTGCCGAGTGAAAAAACAGTATATGTAAAAGGTTTCTTTGATGGAGTAAATGATATTATCCTGCAAATTGTGGACTTAATTATGTTGGCAGCACCATATGGAGTGTTTGCACTTTTAGGAGGTTTGGTGGTTGATTTTGGAGCAAGTTCTACTTTATTTATTGCCTTAGGGAAATATTCACTAACTGTTATTGCAGGTTTGCTACTGATGGTGGTTGTGGTATATCCTTTAATTTTAAGGATGTTTACTAAAGTGAAGTATGTCAATTTCTTTAAAGCAATTTCTCCTGCACAAATGTTGGCATTTTCTACAAGTTCAAGTGCGGCAACTTTGCCAGTTACTATGGAAAGGTGTGAGGATCATTTAGGTATTTCTGAAGAGGTTTCTTCTTTTGTATTGCCGTTAGGTGCTACTATTAATATGGATGGAACTTCACTTTACCAAGCTATTGCAGCAGTGTTTATTGCTCAAGCTTTTGGTATTGAGTTGGATTTAGGACAACAATTAACAATTGTGCTTACCGCAACTTTAGCGTCTATTGGTGCAGCTGCTGTTCCAGGTGCTGGGATGGTAATGTTGGTAATTGTTTTAGGCGCAATTAATGTACCTACTGAGGGGCTCGCACTTATCTTTGGAGTTGATAGAATACTAGACATGATGCGTACGGTTGTAAATGTTACGGGTGATGCTACTGTGGCGACTATTGTGGCTTCTACTGAAGGGGAATTGCGAGAAGTTACTGAAAAAGAATTAATGAGTTAAACTTTGCAAAGATATATTCTAATCTACCTTATGTTTATTGGTCATTTACTAATGGCTCAAGAATGTTTTCCTGAAAAAAGAAAGGACAAGAAGTTAGTGCAGAAGATTGAGAGATTAATTGAAAAGAGAGCCTTTTATGATGCTTTTGATGAGTTAAGAGGAAAAGAGGATTTTGCAGTTTTCTATGAGTTAAAAGCAGAAATACTTTGGGTTCAAAAAACCTATTTTGAGTCAGAAACTGAAGCTTTAAAGACTATTAATATTTGTCCTGATAACTTTCCTAAAGCATACTATTTTTTAGGTGAGATTGCTTATAATCGTAAGGATTATGTAAATGCAGATATTTATCTTAAAAAGTGTTTAGAATTAGAAATTAGTGATCCTTATTATTCTGACGCTGTTTTACTATACTCTAAAGCAAAAACCCTGGCTGAAATAATCAATAATCCAGTTGATTTTAACCCTAAAATTGTAAAAGGGATTTCTACAAAATTTGATGAGTATTTACCAATTATTTCACCTGATCAAGAGCTTTCTTTTTTTACCAGAAGGTTAGAAAAAAAGAGTAAACAGTCTATAACTCCAATAATAGTAGAAGAATTTACTTGGAGTAAAAAAGAAAATATAACATTTGAAGTTGGAAGTGCTTTAGATTATCCGTTTAATATAGAATCTAATGAGGGTGGTGCATCAATTACTATTGACAATAAGATATTGTATTATACAAAATGTTCTTTAACTCAAGGAGGTTATAAAAATTGTGATATCTTTTATGTTTTTAATCAAGATGGTTCTTGGTCAGAAGTGCAAAATTTTTCTAAAAATTTTTCTAAAATTGATAGTTGGGAGTCACAACCCACAGTTTCATCAGATGGTAAAACGATTATTTTTGCTAGTGATAGAAAAGGCGGATATGGTAAAATTGATTTGTACGAAATTCAGCTTGTAAATGGCGTGTGGACTGATTTAAAAAATTTGGGGAGCAATATCAATAGTAATGAGAATGAGAAATCTCCATATTTACATACTGATGGTAAGACATTGTTTTTTGCTTCTCAGAATTTTCCAACTTTAGGAGGTTTTGATATTTTTTATAGCAGAAAGGACTCTTTAGGTAATTGGGGGAAGCCCCAGAATATTGGTTATCCTATTAATTCAGTGGCTGATGAGATTTCTCTTTTTGTAAGTACTGATGGAAATACCGCTTATTTTGCTTCAAATCACTTGGATGGAGTAGGTGGCTGGGATATTTATTCTTTTTCTTTACATGATGGTGCAAAGCCTGAAAGAGTGCTGTTTTTAAAAGGAGAATTGTTGAATGAAAATGGGCAGGTTCTGGAGGATGTTGAGTTAGAAATTAAGAACCTTAAAACAAATAAAGTTACTTCTGTAAAAGTTAGCGCTGGAACCTATGTTTCTGCTTTAACTTTAGATGATGATTCTGATGTTTTGATTACTGTTAAAAAAGAGGGATTTGCTTTTAATTCTACTTTTATTGCTTCTGATGACACTTCTTTTTTCACTCCAACTGAATTAAATATTGAATTGCAATCACTTGAAAAAGGAAAGTCATTTAATATTTCAAATATATTTTTCTCAACTAATTCTTATGAGATAAATGATTTAGCTCAGGAAATATTAATCGAGTTTTCTTCATATCTTAAGCTGAATAATAGTTTAGTTATTGAAGTTAACGGATTTACTGATGATATTGGTGATTTTAATGATAATCAGATATTATCAGAAAATAGAGCTAATGCTGTTAGGAATTTAATTCTTAAAAATGGAATTTCAGCTGATAGGATAAGCTTTAATGGACTTGGAGAGTTAAATCCGATAGAGCCTAACAAAGATGAAAAGAGTAGGGAAGCTAATAGAAGAACTGAATTCAAAATTATTAGCAATTAAAAAATCCTGCATATAGCAGGATTCATTATTGTATATCTATTAGAAGATTATCTAACCTCTTTAATTCTAGCTTTTTTACCAGTTAACTCTCTTAAGTAGTAAATTCTAGCTCTTCTTACTCTACCTTGCTTGTTTACTACAATCTTTTCAATTAAAGGTGAGTTTATAGGGAAAATTCTTTCAACTCCTACTGAGTGAGAAATTTTTCTTATTGTAAAAGTTTCAGTTCCTCCAGTTCCTTTTCTTTGTATTACATCTCCTTTAAAAAGCTGAGTTCTTTCCTTATCTCCCTCTTTAATTGTGTAATACACTGTTATAGTGTCTCCAGCTTTGAAAGAAGGTAATTCTTTTGTTACGTTAAGCTCTTTAGCGATAATTTCAGTAATGTTCATTTTTCTAATTATTAGTTTTGAAAATCGGTTTGCAATATTACGGTTATTTTTTTATTAGAAATAATTAAAACAAAATATTATTCTAATAAATCAGGTCTTCTTTTAGTGGTTCTTTTTAGTGACTCATTCTCTCTCCATGCTGTTATAAGCTTCTCATTTCCAGAAAGTAATACTTCTGGAACTTTCATTCCATTATAGTTTGAGGGTCGCGTATATATTGGTGGTGCAAGCAGATTGTCTTGAAAGGAATCGCTTAATGCTGATGTTTCGTCATTGATTACTCCTGGAATTAATCGGATTACTGCATCAGATAAAATTGCGGCAGCAGCCTCTCCTCCAGTAAGTACAAAGTCACCTATGCTTATCTCTTTTGTGATGTGTAATTCTCTAGCTCTTTCATCAATACCCTTATAATGTCCGCATAGTATAATGATGTTTTTATGCAAAGAAAGTGTATTGCAAATTTGCTGATTGAGTTTTTTACCATCAGGGGTCATGTAAATTACTTCATTATACTTTCGTTCTAATTTTAGCTTAGTAATTAAATTGTCAATAGGCTGTATGTTCATCACCATTCCGGCTCCTCCCCCAAATTGATAGTCGTCAACACTTTTTTGTTTGTTAGTAGAGTAGTCTCTAAGGTTGTGGATTTTGATTTTAACCTTCCCTTTTACTTGTGCTTTTTTTAAAATTGAGTACTCAAAAAAATGATTAAAAAAATCTGGAAATATTGTTATGATGTCAATTCTCATTTTGCAAAAATACAAAATCAATAATTGTAAATAATATTGTAAATACACTTCAAAATACTACATGACATACTGTCATTAAAGAGTTTTATTCTATTCGTAATCAGTAACTTTGTAGTTTTTTATAAAGTTATAGTTTATTAATTAATTTAAGTAGTATTATAAAATTGAATCTATCAAAATTCGTTTAAAAAGGTTAATATAATGTTAATAATTAATATTAATAATCTTGCA
>CAJQLK010000094.1 GCA_905479165.1 uncultured Flavobacteriales bacterium
ACAACTTCCTGCCTCATCAATATTAGTCTCCATAGGGTCATTGAGGGCCCCGTTAGGAGGATAATTTGGAAATGTATATAAAAAATGATCATGAATATTATTAACTGCTTGATATGCAGTTCTTTCTTGTATTGTAGAATTAGAATTGTCAAAGACTATATTATTAGTAACTGCTAGATTTTGAAAAATATCTGATGTGTTTGAATTAGTTTGAACATCAGCATACAAACCTTCAAGCTTATATCTAACTTGTGTACCAATATTCATTGGCAGTACTACATCTCCATTATTATCAGTATAGTAGTTTGTATTAGTACTTTGGTCAATTGCTTTTAAATATTTAAAATTCTGAACAATTGCTGGATCGTAAGGATTAGTTGGATAAACCTCTCCAGATACTGTAGCTGTTCCTGTGGGTGGCGCTTCATACAACACTGTGTTCTTACGCATCAAAAGTTCTCCGTTATTTGCATCAACATAACAAATATAATTAGCAGGTCCCTCCTCTATTTTGGTACTAAATTTAATTTCGTAAATTAGTCTGTAATCATACTTTCGAAAAGTAGGTATTGCTAAAACCTTTAAATCATCACTTACTACAACATTAGTGATATTATTAGTGATACTTGTTGTTGCAAAAGAAATAATATTTTGCTCAGAGATAGTAGGAATAATACTTAAATTGATATCATTATAAACATCTAATCCGAATGCAATCAACTCATTATTTAGAGAGAATTTTGCATATAAATTACTTCCAATTACTTCCAAGTTATTATAAAACTGTACATAACTTTTATTAGTATGCTTATCATTTTTGATTTCTGATTTTAATCTTAAATCATTAGGTAAATTAAAATTACTAGTTTCTAAAAATGAGATTAAATCATTTGTATAAATTGGCTCACCAAATGCCCTATGTGGCAATTGATTTTCTTCATTAAAAATAACAAACCATTCAGGGTTATTGTAATGAAAATTTTGCCATAATTGAGTATTCCTTAATTGCTCTTGATATTGTTTGCTGAGTTCAGATTTTTTTTTCACATACCTTACTTCATATTTGTCAGTATGATTGTGTTTTGTTGCAAATAATCCAATAGAAAATATTGAAACTAATATAAGAGAAATTACTTTTTTCATTTTTTTTTTTTGTAAAAATAAGATTAATTCATTAGAGTATCAAAATTATTATAATTATTGTTTTATGTATTCAAAATAATTTGTTGCATATCATACGCTAATTGAATGTTTTTAGGCAATTCTTTATTTACATCATCATGCAAACCCATTAAATGAGATATGTGAGTTAAGATAGCTTCTTTAGGATTTAATTCTTGCAACAAATCAACCGCCTCATCAAGAGTTAAATGTGATATATGCTTATTTCTTCTAAGAGCATCTAAAATAATTAAGTCTGCACCTTTCATTTTTTCTTTTTCTTTTTCAGGAACTTCACTTACATCAGTTAAATAGACAAAATCATTTATTCTAAAACCAAATACTTGCAATTTATAATGCAATACATCTATAGGAATAATGGTTGTATCATTAATGTTAAAAGGTTTGTTTTCTATCATGTTAATATTCACTCTAGGGATTCCTGGATAATGATTATCAGAAAAAACATATGGAAACTCCATGTGCAAAGCATGTGCAGTAAATTTTGTGCAATATACTTGCATATCCTTTTTCCACTTATGATTAAAAGCACGAATATCATCCATTCCTGCAACATGATCTTTATGATGATGTGTAAATAAAACTGCATCAACATTTTGCACATTTTCTCTTAACATTTGTTGTCTAAAATCTGCACCTGTATCAATTACTATGCTTTGACCATCTACTTCTATCAACACTGAAGAACGCAACCTATTATCCTTTGGATTATTAGATTTACACACTTCACAATCACAGGCAATTACCGGAACTCCTTGTGAAGTTCCAGTACCCAATAAAGTTATCTTCATATTATTTTTCATCTGCGGCAGCAAAATTATAGATAAATAGGCTTTTGTTAAAGATTATCTGCATAAATTTGCAACTTAATCTTTAAAGGAGTAAAAAAATGACATCCAAAGTAACTTTAACTGCTGGACAAAAAGCATTACAAATTAATCTTGATGATTCCATTTATGGTTCATTTGTAGAGATTGGTGCTGGACAAGAGGTTGCTCGAAATTTCTTTATGGTTGGTTCGGCTTCTGGTACAATTGCCAAAACAATGTCAGCTTACGATAAAGATTTCTCTGATGCAATTTACGGTAAAGAAGCTAAAGGAAGGTATGTTTCCAAACTTAGATTAGAGAAAATGCTGGATCACGAGTATAAACTATTAGAAGAGAGATTAAATAGAGATAATTACAAAGACACACGATTTTTCATTTTTGCTGATACAGTTTCTACAATCAATTATTCTAAAACTTTTAAAGGTCATGGTTGGATTGGTTTAAGATTTCAAAGAACTCCTGAAGAAAAACCATCTGACTTTATTTTGCATGTAAAACTGAATGATCAAGATGCAAAATTACAACAAGAAACAGTAGGAATTATTGGAACTAACTTGCTTCATGCTTGCTTTACTCAGAACGACCCAAAAGTTATCTTAAAAAGTCTTTATGATAATTTAAGTAAAGATCAATTTGAGATAAATATGGTTGAAGTTGTGGGGCCTGCATTTGAAAATATTGACAATAGATTGTTGAGTTTAACTCTAGTAAAAGAACGAATGACTAATGCCGTGATATTCAATCCTGATGGCGTTAACCAACAGCCTTCTGATATACTTTATAAGAAAAATATCCTTACAATGAGGGGTAGTTTTAGGCCTGTTACTAAGGTTAATATTGACATGCTTGAAAAAGGACTTGCAAGCTTTAAAGAAAATAAAAAAGTAGAAGAAAAAAACATACAGATTCTTTTTGAAATCACTCTAAGTAATTTAAAAGCAGATGGAGAGGTTAATGAACAAGATTTTTTAGATAGAGTTGATATTCTTTGCTCATTAGGTTATACTGTAATGATTTCTAACTACAAAAAGTTTTATAAAATTATTGAATATTTATCTCAGTTTACTAAATCTAGGATGGGACTTATATTAGGAGTAGATAATTTGGTTGATATGTTTGAAGAACAATATTATCGGAACTTAAATGGTGGAATTATGGAGGCATTTGGCATTATTTTTACAAGAGATATCAGATTTTACCTCTACCCATACAAACCAACTGATAATACTGGATTATTAAATAGCACTAATATTCCAATTCACCCAAGAGTTAAGGGCTTATACAACTATCTTCACAGCAATGGACGTATTGAAGATTTAAATTTTAATACTGATGTTTTAGGAATATTCTCCAGAGAAATCCTAAAAAGAATTAGAGCTTGTGAAGTAGGAACTTGGGAAGATTCTGTACCTCATGGTGTTGCTGAAATAATTAAAGAAAAGCATCTTTTTGATTCTTCAACTTGTAATCTTTAATTACTACTACAATATTCAACAAAAAATACATAATGAAGAGACTACTAATTATACTTTTAATCATTCCAACCTTATTGCTTGGGCAAGATAAACAAAAGGAAACAACTGGAAAAATAAAAGAGGATGCTTGGTCAGAAGCAGCTAAAAAAAACAAAAATGAAGTAAAATTTACAGGATATATATCTGGTAAAGTTAAAGGTACTGATAATAAAAAAGCACTAGAATACGCTACGGTAAGCTTAACTCATATGAAAACTAATAAACTGATTGAGGGTACTATTACTGATAATAATGGAAGGTTCCTTTTTGAGAGAATAAATGTTGGAGAATATATTATTGGAATCAGTTTTATTGGATTTGAAGATAAAAAAGTTGAAGTAAAAACTTCAAAATCAAAACCAGACTTTAAAGATAATAATATTACCCTAAATCAAAATTCAAAATTACTTGGTGAAATTAATATTGAAGAAGAAAAAGCAATTTATGAAACTAGAATTGATAAGATTATTTATAATGCAGCAAATGATTTAAACGACTCAGAAAATGATGCCACTGATGTTTTAAGAAAAGCCCCTCTTCTTTCAGTTGATTTAGATGGCAATGTAAACTTAAGAGGTAGTAAAAACATCAAGTTTTTAGTAAATGGAAAACAATCATCATTCTTTTCTTCAGATGTAGCAACTGCTTTACAGATGATTCCTGCTGATCAAATTAAAAGTATTGAGGTGATTACAAGTCCTGGAGCAAAATATGATGGTGAAGGAGATGCAGGGATTGTAAATATAATCACTAAAAAAACAAAAATTGACGGTTATCAATTAAGCACTAGTGGCTCTATTGGAAATAAAGTTAATAAGTTAGGAGCAAATTTAAAATTAGGAAAAGGGAGATTTGGACTTTCTGCAAGAGGACGTACATATTTTAGTTGGCCAGGAAGGATTGGAACAAATTCTTATAATAGGTATGATTGGGATACAATTAATGGTAATCGAATCAATGAAAACCATCTTTCTCAAGAAGGTTCGTCAGAAAATTATTACAATGGATACAGAGGAAATATTAGTGCTTTTTATGATTTAAATGCATATAATTCATTCAATTCATCTTTTAGTTTTGGAGGTAGAGTTATGCCTTTTAACGATACTATGAAAGTAATTTATGAAAGTTATGTCGACTCACTATCATACTCTTCAGAAAATTATACTAATAAAACAGACAACACTTTAAATATGGAGTGGACTACAGATTACACTAAAACTTTTGCTGACAATGTAGATAGAAAGTTAAGTTTTGCATTTCAAATTGGTGGTGATTTAAATGATGGAATGACAATAATAAATGATAATGGAGATATTTCTTCAAATGCCAATGATGAAAAGGTAATAGAGTACACATCTCAATTTGACTATGTGCAACCTGTAGGAGATCATAAGCTAGAAATAGGAGCAAAATTTATTAGCAGAAATAAAGAGATGGTTTACTCCAACCTATCCGAAGGTATTTATTCTAATGCAGATGTATTTAATTATTCTCAAAATGTGCCCTCAACTTATATCTCAACTGAAATAAGTTTACCTTACGGATTAGGGCTAAAAACTGGATTAAGATATGAGCAAACAATCCTAAATGGCTCATGGGACAATAACTCAACTGATAATTTTAATGAATCATATTATAACTTTCTACCTAACATAGTATTATCTAAATCGTTTAGTCCTATGCGATCTATTAAATTTAGTTATAATAATAGAATAACAAGACCAGGTGTTAGACAGATTAATCCGAACTTAAATAGTAATGACAGTAGAAATATAACAATTGGTAATCCTAGTTTAAGCCCTACACTGACAGAACAATTTGAAATTGGAATTAATAGATTTGGTAAAATAACTCAAGGAAGTTATCAAATTTACTACAAACACTCTACAGATGTAATTGAAAAATTGTTAGATATTATAGATGATATTTCTACTTTAACTTACAGAAATATTGGTGAAACAAAACAATATGGAGCTTCTTATTTTGGATCAATACGATTTAATAAATTTACTTTTAGAGGCTCATTAAATCTTTACCAATATACTGGTAGAGATGCAAGTTTAGGATTTAATGATTGGACAGATCCAGTATTACTTTATAGCTATAGCATAGGTGGAAATGTTGAATTAGGAAATAACTGGAAAGCTGAAACTTTTGGTTTTTTCCGTTCTCCATCTCAAAGTTTACAAGGATCGACTACTACATTTAGCATGATGAGTTTTGGTATAAAGAAAACTTTCAATAATAAAAGAGGTTCATTAGGAATTAGAATTATTGAGCCGTTTAAAGCAAATAAAGAGTTTACAACTGATCTTAGTGGAGACAACTTTTCTCAGAAATCTGTAAGATCAATTCCATTCCGTTCATTTGGAATAAGTTTCAAATATACTATTGGTAAATTAAACTTTAAATCTCCTAATAAGAAAACATCAATTAAAAATGATGATGTAAAAGAAGAAAGTAGTGGAGAGTTTTAATCTTGAAAAATACTTACAGATACAACGATTTAATTCTCTGAAAGAAGTTCGAACTTAAGACAGAGAGGTCCACCAAAAAGAAACCTACTCAAATGAGTGGGTTTCTTTTTATATTCTTTCAGAAATATTAACTGCCTTATGAATTAAGGCAACTTTCTTATATTTAGTTTCATTAATCTCAAAGTACTCATACATTCTTCGTAATGAAGAACCAATACCATCAATACTCATATTAGACTTTTCAGCAATCTCTATATTGAGTACCATTGGGTTTTCTAATAATAGTAAAAGAACTTTCCAATCTGTTTCATTTAATTCTCTACTTAAATAATTGTCTATTTTTTGCTTAGACAATTCAAATTTATTGGAATCGAGAATAGTACTAAGCTTGTTTTCTTTATGAAATTTAATTTGCTCTAAAAGATCATCTCTCTTTTTAGTATTTTTATTGTTATTTAATACAATAAAGTAAATTAATAAGAGCACTAAAAATATTGAGATAAAAATTATTAAAGCTATTTTCTTAATTTGATTTAATTTAAGAATTTTTTTCTCTTTCTCATTTTCTAGTTTAGATTCAAACAATATTTTTTCGTATTCATTTTTTACATTTTCTCTAGTTATTGAATAACTGTCGATATTCTTTTGAATACTATCATTGTATAAATTATAAAGTTCATACATTTTAAGAGATAAATCTAATCTATTTTGAAATTTATATCCTATGTAGAGCAATTCAGAAACTTCTCTTTTCATTTCTAAAGAACCATCTCCACTAATTGACTCAAAAATATTTGCTAACTGCTCTATAGATTTATCTTTATTAAGCTGATAATTGATTGTAGTAAGTAAAATTTTAGACTCTAAAATTCCACTTTGGGTATCTAACTCTTTAGCTATATCAAAACTTTTATTAGCAAAGAGCAAGCTATTTTCTATTTGATTTAATTCTAAATATATTCGAGCCAATGTATTGTAGCATCCTAAAATATAAATTTTGTAATTATAGGGCTTAAGTATTTTAAGAGCTTCAAGAAATGATGCTTCTGCCTTAATTAGTAAGTTATCTTTAGTATACAAGAGACCTATATTCATTAATATTGTTGTGCTATTTAGAATAGGATAAGAAATATTTTTAGTATCTAATTCTTTATAAATATTTAATGCCTTTTCATAATGAACTAAAGCAATATCATTATTGCCTATCCGGGAATTAATCGCTCCAATACCATTTAGCATTCTAGCTTCACCAAGCTTATCATCTTCAGTAGAGAAAATTTTCTTTGCTTCGTTATATCTTTTTATAGATTCAAAATATTCACCTTGATCTAAATGAAGATTACCAAAGTTTCCAATAATGATAGCTTCTAATCTAGCATTATTCATTTTTTTCGCTATAATTAGTGCTTCATAATAATGTGTTCTCGCTTCTTCAATTCGATCTTGGTGTCTGAGAATATTTCCTTTTCTAACTGCTGACCTATACACTTGTCGATCTGCACCTTTTGAAATTGCTAACTCATGATAATAATCAAGTACACTTAGAGTAGAGTCAGGCATAACAAGGGAGAATAAAACATGAAATTCATCCAATGCTGCAAATCTAAGCGAATCTGTTAGCTCTTCATTTTCCCAAATTAATCTTAAAGTATCTGCTTGATTAGAATAAAGATATTGACTATTTAAAGTAAGAAATACTAATAATAAAAAATATAGATTCTTCAATTATTTTGAAATATATTTTCTTTCTGTAGATCCGTCACTATAGATATAAAACAATATGTGATTATTTTTAAAAGTTGTTTCTCTGCCAAGAATATCAACAATTTTTACAAGTTCTTTCTTTTGTAAAGAGAAATCATCAACAGCTAAAACAACATTCAAGTCTACTCCTGGATTAGAATAATCACCAGTAACAAACTCCCATCTTCCCCAAGGAGTACCTGATGGATATTCGCCTGTCATCCAATATATTTTATCTTCAAAAAGACAGTTAATTGAATTACCATTAGTGGGTAATCCTTGATTAATATACCAGGTATCCAAATTAGCCGAATCATTTCTTAGATAAACAGTTACATTCATTGTATCTGTAATTGGAAAGTTGTGAGAAAATGAATAAAATGCTTCATCAATTAAAGTGTCTTGAGAAATAATATTGCCTTGATTATCTGTAAATTCCCATGTAAAAATATTATGTTCTTGAGGATGTGTTAGATATTGACCTGCATGATAGACATTGAGTGAAGTAGTATCACTACCTACATTTACAACCATAGATATTTGATCACAAGGAACACAAGTTATAACCTGTGCTTTTGTAGTTAGAGCTAGACCTAAAGCAATAGCTAATGTTAGTAAAGTTTTTTTCATAATTTTTAGTTTTATAATTAATAATGATGCAATTATGCGACAAATATCTAAAATTCAATTCACGCCTGAGGGTGAAGTTTCTAATTATTTTAATTTTCTAAAAAAGTTCGAAATAAGGACCCAGAAGCCTTTCTTTTTAAATTTGTGGTAAAACTTCAGATTTCCTTCAGATTTCAATCTTATTTTTGCGCAAAATTTTAGAGTGAAAAACTTTGTAATTATATTTTGTATGCTTTTAACCTGCTTCTCTTTTTCTCAGAATCAAAATGATACTATTATCTTTGACAGAAAGTTAGAAGAAGTAACTATCTCTGCTACAAAAACAAATCAAACTGAAAATGAATTACCTATACCTATTAAAATAATATCTGAAAAAGAAATTCAAGAATTTAGTGCAAGTAAATTATATGATGTAATTACTAAACAAACAGGTATTGTAAGCGTCACTACAAAAACAGGTGCTGAAGGACTGCAAATGCAAGGTCTAGATGCCTCATATACCACTTTCCTTATTGATGGCTTTCCAATTATAGGCAGGTCATTTGGAACTTTAGATTTAAATAGAATTTCTGTAGCAGACATTGAGAGAATTGAAGTTGTTAAAGGGCCATCTTCAAGCTTATATGGTTCTAATGCTTTAGGAGGAGTTATTAATCTTATAAGTAAAAAACAGATTGATGATGGGGCTATAATCAGCACTTCATTAAAAAACGCCACTTATAATACAACCAGTTCCAGTTTAGTTTATAAATACAAAGAAGGAACTTTTCAGATTTCAAATTCTTTTGATTATTACAAAACAGATGGTTATGATTTAATAGATACTGATTTACTTAGCACTGTTAATCCTTATTCAAATTACACCTTTCGCTCTAATTTTAAATATGCGTTATCTGATAAACTTTTATTAAATACTAATGGGCATTATTACAAGCAAGAACAAATAAATATTGCTGCTGACTCAAGTTCTTTATTAAAAGGAGAGAGTATTATTAAAGAATGGAGTTTTGGGGCTTCTGCAAAATATTTAATGAATGCTAACTTTTTTCAACAGCTAGAGATTTACAAAACTAATTATAGAGCTGATGAGTTTTTAAATACTGAGGATGGAGTGTTATATGAAGACAATTATTTTAACCATACATTATTACAATCTGAGATGAAATCATCTTTCACTTACAAAGTAGTAAATAGTATTGTAGGATTTGGCATAACAAAAGAAGAGTTATCCAGAAGAGATATTTCAAATAACCCAGAACAAGATTTAAAGTTTATTTATGGGCAATTGGATGCAACTGCTTTTAATAAAGTGAATATTATAATAGGCAGCAGATATGATAATTACACTAATTACACTCCAGTTTTTTCTAATAAATTAGCTTTAGGATTTCCTCTAACAAATAAGATTCAGCTCAATGGTTCGGTAGGCACAGGTTTTAAGACTCCAGATTTTAGACAAAAGTATTTTGATTTTACGAATTCAACTATCGGCTATATAGTGCTTGGTAGAGATGTCGCTATTGACAGACTAGATGCTATGCAGAATGTACAGGAGGTAGTCCCATTTTCAGAATTAAGTACTCCATTAAAATCTGAAACTTCACTAAATATTAATTTTGGTGTAAAATATAATCCAGTAAATAATCTTTCTTTTGATGTCAACTTGTTTAATAATAAGGTGAATGATTTAATTGAATGGAAATTAGTAGCTAAAGATGAAAATAATATAAATATTTACAGTTATTTTAATGTAAATCAGGTTGAAACCAAAGGATTAGAGTTTAATATGTCTTATAAGAAAGTTGATAATTGGGAAATTAAATTTGGCTACCAATTGCTTTATGCATATGATACAGAAGTACTAAAAGGGATTGGACAAGATACTACATATTTTGCTCGAGATCCAGAAACCCTTGCAAGTATCAAGCTTAATGAAGAAGACTATTTTGGACTGTTTAATAGATCCAGACATATGGGGAATATTAAATTTAATTATCATCTTAATGACAAAACAGAGATGAATACTATACTTACATACAGAAGTAAATATGCGATTTCTGATTCTAATGGAAATGGTATTTTAGATACATACGATAAATTTATAGATGGCTATAGTTTATGTGATGTTGTTGTAACCCATCATATAAATCCATTACAATCTTGTCAAATAGGTATTAAGAATATTTTTGGATTTACAAATCCAGAGTATATAAGTAATATAACAGGAAGACTATATTACATGAGCTTTAGAATCAATTTTAAATAAACACAATTAATAATAACAAAAATGAAAACAAAAATGAAAACAAAAATGAAAACAAAATTTGCAGTATCAATTTGTGCATTAACATTGATATTTTCTGCATGCACAAAAGACTCACCTTTACCAGCACCATTTTTAGATTGTATGGAAGTAGAAAACGGTGTAGCAGCTGTTGACTCTTGTGGAGATTGTCAGGGGGCTTACATCTACAATATGGTAACTCATGACCCATCTGAGATTGTAATGTTAGGAGGAGATACTACTGGTGCTAGTGCAACTTTAACTCCAGGACAAGTAATTATTTTACCTGAAGATGATGGAAATCCATATTGGAATGCTGGTTGCACACAGACTATAATCTACGACTGTATGGGTGTTCAGAATGGTGTAGCAGCTGTTGACTCTTGTGGAGATTGTCAGGGGGCTTACATCTACAATATGGTAACTCATGACCCATCTGAGATTGTAATGTTAGGAGGAGATACTACTGGTGCTAGTGCAACTTTAACTC
>CAJQLK010000095.1 GCA_905479165.1 uncultured Flavobacteriales bacterium
CCAAGGAGAAGCTGGTGTTTATGTGCCTTCAGAGGGGTATTTAGCCAAAGCGAAAGCCTTGTGTGAAGCTCATAATGTTTTATTTATAGCCGATGAAGTCCAAACTGGTATTGCCCGTACTGGTAAGATGCTTGCCTGTGATTATGAAGACGCTCGTCCAGATTTATTAATTCTTGGTAAAGCTATTTCTGGAGGTGTTTTTCCTGTTTCTGCCGTATTAGCTGATGATGAAATTATGCTCTGTATTCAGCCTGGAGAGCATGGATCTACTTTTGGAGGCAATCCACTTGCTTGTAAAGTAGCACAAGCTTCACTAGAAGTAGTTATTGATGAAAATCTTGCTGAAAATGCATTTAGACTTGGAAAGATATTTAGAAAAGAACTAAGAGATTTCGATAACGAAATGATTACACTTGTTAGAGGAAAGGGATTACTTAATGCAATTATTATAAAGCCTAAAAACGGAAAGGAGGCATGGGATGTATGTTTAAAGCTAAGAGACAATGGTTTGTTGGCAAAACCAACTCATGGAGATATTATTCGTTTTGCGCCTCCTTTAGTAATTACGGAAGAGCAATTAATGGAGTGTATTGCTATTATTAAAAAAACTATTTTATCATTCTAAATGAAATTTAAAAAGTTATTAATAGGTAAGTTTCTTCAAGAGTATTTAACTGTTTTTAAAGAAGATGGATTTAAAGGTGTTTTAAGAAAAGAGGGTTGGAAGATTTTATTTCTTTATGTTTTTTTTGATAAGAGATTCAATATTATATATTCTTATACCTTTTCTAGTAGTAAAAGGTTTTTTCTTTTAAAGATATGAAAGTAAAATTAGTTTGGAATTTTAGTGGAGAAGGTTCATTGAAAACTGCTGCACATCATCTAATTCATTTGAAAGAATACTGTAAAACTGAAAGAATTGATGTTTTTGAATTTGGTACTGTAGAGAAGAATCAGTTTTCTTCTGATTCTTATATGATTGTAACGGATGATTTAGTAAATAAACTCAGAGTAAGTTTAAAGCCACATCAAGGGTTTAAAATTTAATATAATGGATATAAAAGTTTTAGTTAAAGCTAATTTTTCTTTTCTATTTGAGAAAGCATTGCTTGATGAGATGTCTATTGTTGCTCAGTTAAAAGAAGTTAAGAAGAACGATTATCTAATAGATATAGGTCAGGAAATGACTTTTATGCCTTTAATTATTACTGGTGCTATCAAGGTTTTTAGAACTGATGATGATGGGGATGATTATATCTTGTATTTTATTGAAGGTGGAGATACTTGTGCTATGACATTAAATTGTTGCATGAAAGGTGCTAAAAGTGAGATTAAAGCTATTGCTGAAAGAGATTCTGAATTGTTACTTATACCGGTTCATAAGCTTGAGGACTGGTTGCATTATAAGAGTTGGAGGGCGTTTGTGTTTGGTTCTTATAATAATCGTTTTACAGAGATGTTAGAAGCAGTTGATTCTTTGGCTTTTATGAATATGAATGACAGAATACTTAAATACCTTAAGAATAAAGTAATTGCAAATAAATCTGAATTTTTAAAAATTACCCATAATACCATTTCATTGGAATTAAATACATCTCGTGTTGTAGTGAGCAGAATTCTTAAAAAATTGGAGATAGATGGAGATATAAAACTTGATAGAAATCAAATTAAAATTCTTGATTTTTAACAGCTAAATTTACTCTGTAACAATTGTTACATTCTATTATAATTGTTCTTCTTTTATTTGCACTATCAAACTTAAAAATAAATAAAAAATGATAAAAGAACTAAACAAGGAATCTTTCAAAAAAAGAGTTCATAATTATGAATTAGATAAAGAAGAATGGAATTTTCAAGGTGATAAGTCATGCATAATTGATTTTTATGCAGACTGGTGTCAACCGTGTAAAATGCTTGCTCCAATTTTAGAGGATATTGCGAAAAAATATGAAGGAAAAATAGATGTTTATAAAGTCAATACTGAATCTGAGCAGGAGATTTCAGCTTCATTTGGAATAAGAAGTATTCCTTCTCTTTTATTTGTTCCTATGGGAGAATCTCCTCAAATGGCTGCTGGTATGTTGGATGAAAAAGCGTTAAAAAGTGTAATTACAGATGTGTTAAAAATTAAATAAAATGTCAGTATTAAAAAAACTATTTGGGATTAAAACAACTGATTATAATCAGTTAATTAAAGATGGAGCAATTATAATTGATGTAAGAACTCCAGGAGAGTTCAATTCTGGTCATATTAATGCTGCAACTAATATCCCTTTAGATAAGATTAAATCCAAGATTAAAAAAATTGAAAATTTAAAGAAGCCAGTAATTTTCTGTTGTGCATCAGGAATGAGAAGTGGTCAGGCAACTTCCATTGCAAAATCAAGAGGTATTGATGTTTATAATGGTGGAGGTTGGAGTAGTTTAAACAGTAAATTAAATAAGTAATGTCTAAAAAAACAATTATGATAATAATTGGAGTGATAATTGGAGGAATATCAGGATATTTGTACTGGAAATATATTGGGTGCTCTACAGGTACATGTGCTATAACTTCAGTATGTTATAAAAGTACTCTTTATGGTATGTTTATGGGGGGAATGCTTTTTGATTTGATTAGAGATTTTTTAAAATAAAAAAATGATGAAAAAAATAATATATAGTTTAGTGAGTTTTGTTCTTGTGTCTTGTTCTTTAGGGCCAATTGAAGCGCAAGTAATTAATAATGTTAGTGTGATAGAGTTTAATAAACTAATTAATTCTGATGAAGGAATTGTTTTGGATGTTAGAACTATTGGTGAGGTAAATGAGGGGCATATTGAAGATGCAACAAATATTGATTTTTATGTATCTGATTTTACTGAAAAGTTGGCATTAATACGGAAAGATGTGCCTATCTATGTGTATTGTGCGAGCGGAGGAAGGAGCTCTAAAACTGTTGCTAAAATGAAAGACTTAGGTTTTAAGAAAGTATATAATTTATTAGGTGGTTTTGGTGCATGGAAATCAGAAGGTCTTAAAGTTGTAGTTACAAAAGGAGAAATTCTTAAAAAGCAAAAATCAATGTCAGTTATTGAATTTTTTGATATTATAGAAAGTAATGCTGTTGTGTTGTTTGATTTTAGCACACAGTGGTGTGTTCCTTGTAATAAGATGAAGCCAGTTATTGAAGAAATTAAAAAAGAGAATAAGGACGTAAAAGTTGTTTTTATTGATGCTGATGCTAATAAAGAGCTAGTGAAAAAATACAAGGTAAGAGGGGTGCCTGTTTTTATTGTTTTTAAAGATGGTAATGAGGAATTCAGACATGTTGGAATGATTGATAAAAAAGAATTAATAAATAAAATTAAATTGGAGTAATAGCTCTCATTTTATATTTTCAATTTTTCTTCTAGTTTGTATACAATATAGAATTAAAATAGTTTGTTTATTTGTATCATAAATAATTTAAAAAAAAGAAAAATGAATTTACAAGATTTAATTAATGACCCAGCAATTACAATTGTGGACGTTAGAACTCCAGGAGAGTTTATGGGAGGTAATGTTTCAGGTTCTGTTAATGTTCCTTTGGATGAGCTAGTGGATAGAATTGAAGAGCTTAAAGCAATGCAGCCTATGGTACTGTGTTGTGAATCTGGAAACAGAAGTGGACAAGCAGTTTCTTACCTTTCATCAAATGGTTTTGAAAAAGTATATAATGGAGGAGGATGGATGAGTGTTGATTCACAAAAATCATAAGCAGTACATATGGAAATACTTAATTTATATGGATTAGTTGGGGCACTTGTTATTGGAATTGTTCTGGGATTAACAGGTGGTGGAGGGTCTATATTAACGGTACCAGTTTTGGTATATTTATTAAGTATAAATCCTGTTACGGCTACTGCATATTCCTTATTTATTGTGGGGAGTACAGCTTTAGTTGGTGCGATAAGAAATGCACAAAAAGGTATGATTGAATATAAAGTAGGTATAGTTTTTGCTATACCTTCTTTTCTTTCAGTATTTTTAACAAGAAAAATAATTGTACCTGCAATTCCTGAAGTAATATTTACTTTAGATAGTTTTATCCTTACAAAGGATATGGTAGTTATGATTTTCTTTGCAGTTATCATGTTAGCGTCAGCTATTAGTATGATAAGAGAACAGAAAGAAGTAGTATTGAAAAAAGATGTGCAGTTTAATTATCCTTTAATTGTTATTGAAGGGTTAGTCGTAGGTGTTTTAACTGGTTTAGTTGGTGCAGGAGGAGGTTTTTTAATTATTCCAGCATTAGTATTATTTGCTAACTTACCAATGAAAAAGGCAGTAGCTACATCATTAATGATTATTGCAATAAAATCATTAATCGGATTTTTAGGAGATATAGGCAATATTGAAATTGCTTGGGGCTTCCTTATTACTTTTGCAGGACTTTCAATGATAGGAATTGTTTTAGGTATTTACTTAAATAATTTTATTGAAGGGAAAAAATTAAAAAAAGGTTTTGGCTGGTTTGTATTAGCTATGGCAGTATATATATTATTAAAAGAATTAAATTAAAATGAAAGTAGAGCAATTATACACAGACTGTTTGGCTCAAGGCGCCTATTATATTGAGAGTAATGGTGAGGCGGCAGTTATTGATCCTTTACGTGAGGTAGGAACTTATATTTCTATGGCTGCTGATAGGGGAGCAAAAATTAAATATGTTTTTGAAACACATTTTCATGCTGATTTTGTGAGTGGTCATTTAACATTAGCCCAGCAAACTGGAGCTGAAATTGTGTTCGGACCAACTGCAACTACTAATTTTGAGTGTTTGGTGGCTGAGGATAATCAAAAGTTTAAAGTAGGGGATGTAACTATAAAATTACTACATACTCCTGGGCATACTATGGAAAGCTCTTCTTATTTACTTATTGATGAAAATGGAAAAGAGGTCTCCTTGTTTTCAGGAGATACTTTATTCCTAGGAGATGTAGGTAGACCTGATTTAGCACAAAAATCTGATTTAACTCAAGAGGATTTAGCTGGAATGTTATTTGATAGTTTAAGAACTAGAATTATGACTTTACCTGATGAGGTAATTGTGTATCCTGGGCATGGTGCTGGTTCTGCTTGTGGGAAAAATATGAGCAAGGAAACAATCGGCTCAATTGGATATGAAAAAGTAAATAACTATGCTTTGCGTACAGATATGACTAAGCAAGAATTTATACAAGAAGTAATAGAGGGAATCTTACCTCCACCGGCTTATTTCCCAGAGAATGTTGCAATGAATAAAAAAGGCTATGAAGATATTGATACTATTTTAACTAAAGGTAAATCGGCTTTATCTATTGATGAATTTAAAACTATTACTTCAAATGAAAATGTTGTTATTTTAGATGTACGTCATCAAGATGTGTTTGTGAAAGGGTTTATTCCAAACTCTATGTTTATTGGTATTAAAGGAGGTTTTGCCCCTTGGGTTGGTACATTGATTAAGGATGTAAAAACTCCAATTGTATTAGTAACTGAAGAGGATATGTTAGAAGAAACAATTACTCGATTATCACGAGTTGGTTTTGATAATGTATTAGGCTATTTAAAAGGTAGTATTTCTTCTTGGGAACAAGATGGTGGTGATTTAAATACGATTAATTCTATTTCTCCTGATAAATTTGAAAGTATTTTTATGGACAATAACGATATTGATATTGTAGATGTAAGAAAAGAAGCTGAATATAAAAACAGGCATATTATCTCTGCTATATTTAATCCTCTAAGAGATTTGGAAAATGACAAACTAAACTCTACTGCTGAAAATTTTGTGCATTGTGCTGGAGGGTATCGTTCAGTTATTGCTTGCTCACTCTTAAAAAGAGAGGGAATTCATAACGTTACTAATATTGAGGGTGGTTTTGGCGCGATTAAAAAAACTGACCTTCCTTTATCTGAAGAAGTATGTCCTTCAACTTTATAAAATGAGTAAAAAACATTGGGACAATATTTATGCTACCAAGAAAATGAAAGAGGTTTCTTGGTTTCAGGAAGTTCCACAGACTTCTCTGGATTTAATAGCATCATTAAGATTAAAAAAAGATGCTGCCATTATTGATGTGGGTGGTGGGGATGGTTTTTTGGTGGATAATTTGTTAGATTTAGGATATACCAATATTACTGTGTTGGATATTTCAAACAATGCAATTAAAAGAGCAAAAGAAAGACTTGGAAAAGATTCAAATAAAGTAAAGTGGATTGTTTCTGATATAACTGAATTTGAGCCAATAGATAAATATGATATTTGGCATGATAGAGCAGTATTTCATTTTTTAACTCAGGAAAAGGATATTAATAATTATAAAGAATTGGTAGGTACAGCTATTTCAGGTTATTTCTTGTTAGCTACCTTCTCAGATGATGGCCCAAATAAATGTAGTGGTTTGAAAATTTGCAAATATTCTGAATTAGACTTGAAAAGTCAATTTAAAGGTTCTTTTACTGTTATCGATTCTTTTAAGAAAGATCATTTTACCCCATTTACAACTACTCAAAATTTTACTATTTCACTATTTAAAAGAGATTGAATAGATAAGATTTAAAAGCAATTTTTTTTTTAACTGGTTAAATTGCAGTATCTTTGCGATTGAAGTGGAATGGATTATTAAAAATATCATCTTTATACCTTTGGCAATGTTTATTATGCTTTTGTCAATGGGTTTGAATATTTCAAAAATGAAATGTGCAGAAGGTGGTGCTGTTTATTTAGGAACTGAAGTTCCTTCTTGTAGCCAAGAAAAAGAAGTTCAGTGTGAACAGGTGCAGAAGAAAGTAACATGCTGTATGTTAGAGATTGAAAAAGCTTGCTGCCCGGAAACAGAAGATAAATCTTGTGCTAGCGAAACAGAATTAGTGCATTTTGATTTTGAAACCATTATTTCTTTTTCTAATTATGATTTTTTACTTTTAGTACACCCGATAATTAATATTATTTGTTCTGATGTATTTTATATCTCAAAAATTTCAAATAATTTTCAAAGTGGAATACCTCCACCAAAGCTAAATAAACCTGTTTTATCTCATATACAGTCATTTTTATTATAAGATATTATTCAGTAAACAAACTGAATAATAATCTAAATATTAAAAAATGAAGAAGATACTATTGATTGCAATGGTGCTTATTGCAACAACAAATACAAAAGCACAAGAAAAAAAAATAAAAGGGAGAGTTGTAGAGCAACTTCAAGATGGTAGTGAGGTTAGTATTCCTGGAGCTAATGTTTATTGGGAAGGTACAACAATAGGTGTTGCTACAAACTCAGAAGGTTACTACTTAATCCCTTCTCCTGAAAAATATCCATCAACTATGGTTGTTAGTTATGTGGGTTACCAAGCTTACAGCCAAGAAATAACTGAATGGAGTCATTATCATATTTACCTAAAGCCATCAGTAGAACTAGGTGAAGTAAAAGTTAAGGGTAAGTTAAATACTACTAAGTTTTCTACTATAAACACAATTAATATGCAAACCCTTTCAACTGGAGAGTTAGAGAAAGCAGCTTGTTGTAATTTATCAGAAAGTTTTAGTACTAACGCTACTGTTGATGTTAATTTTACTGATGCGGTAAGTGGGGCTAAAAAAATTCAGATGTTGGGTTTAGATGGAGTTTATACTCAAATAACACAAGAGAATATTCCATTAATTAGAGGTATGACATCAACTTATGGTTTAAGTTATGTGCCTGGTACATGGATAGAATCTATTCAGATAATTAAAGGTGCAGGATCAGTTGTAAATGGTTTTGAATCCTTTGCAGGACAGATTAATTTAGAGTACTATAAACCGAAAACAGCACCAAAATTATTTTGGAATGCTTACACAAACTCAGAAGGTAAACTTGAAAATAATTTATTATTTGCTAAAAAATCAGGGAAATGGACAAGTAATTTATTTACGCATATTTCTTATTTTGATAGAAAAGTAGATAATAATAAAGATGGCTTTTTAGATATGCCAAGGACTAATCAGATAAATGTACTGAACAGATGGGACTATGCAAGTGCAAAATATCATATTGGACTTACAGGAAGGGTTTTGGTAGAAGATAGGATAGGTGGTAAAGAAAGTGCTACTAATCCTTTTGAAGTAAATATTCATAATGATTTGATAGAGTTTACTTCAAAAACTGGAGCAATATTACCTAGTACTCCTGGTAAAAGTATGGGACTTCAAACTTCCTTCAGAAGACATAATCAAACAGCTATTTTTGGAAATAACAACTATAAAGGTTTGCAAGAAAGCGCTTATTTTAATTTTATCAGACAAACTTATATAGCTACTACAAATCATAAATTAAAGTATGGTATTAGTAATTATACCGATAGATATACTGAAAGTTTTTCTGGTAGAATTAATTCACCACTTTCTGGTAGAATCAGAACCGATTTAGTGAGTGGATTCTTCTCGGAATATGCATATAAGTGGGGTGAGAGTTTTAATTTAGTTGCAGGTGTAAGGGGTGATTATTACAACAAAACGGAAGAAGTAAATTACTTGCCAAGATTAAATATGAAGTACAATCCATCAGAGAGTACTGCAATTCGTTTTTCGGCAGGTAAAGCATTCAGAATAGCTAATGTACTTGTTGAAAATGCATCTTTTTTAGCATCTTCAAGAACTATTGAAATTGCAGATGATTTAAAGCCAGAGATTGCATGGAATTATGGTGCGAATTTAACTCATTGCTTTAAGCTGTTTGGTAGAGAAGGTACATTTAATGCTGATGCTTATAGAACAGAATTTGAAAATAAAATAGTTGTTGATATAGAGACTCCTGGCGAGTTATCCTTTTCTAATTTAGAGGGTACTTCTTATGCTAATAGTATGCAGTTTGATCTGGCATATGAATTATTCGATCGTTTTGATGTTAAGATGGCTTACAAGATTAATGATGTTAGAACTACTTTTGGAACGGACCTAAAATCTGCACCATTAACGCCTGAAAATAGAGGATTGTTTAATATCTCATACGCTACTAACTTTGATAAATGGGTGTTTGATGTAACTGCAAATTATGTTGGGGAAAGTAGAGTTCCTGTTCATAAAGATAAAAATAAAATTCTTGTTGATGAGGATTTTTCTAATCCTTTTTATTTGTATAATGCCCAAGTAACAAAAAAGTTCCGTAAGTTTGACGTGTATTTAGGAGGGGAGAATTTATTAAGCGAGATGCAAGAAAATCCAATAATTGATGCTGAAAATCCTAATTCAGAAGTTTTTGATGCATCATTAATTTATGCTCCAGTTATGGGTAGATTAATTTATGCAGGGCTTAGATATAAAATAAAATAGAAATGAGAAAATTAATAATAGTCCTTTTTAGCATTCTAACAGTTAATGCTTGGGCACAGAAAGAAACAGTAAAGATTCTGACTTCTGCACCATGTGTTGATATGTTATGTTGTAAAGAAAAAATAGAAGAGGAGATGCAATTTACCAGAGGTGTAACAGCAGTAGACCTAGAAATAGAGACTGGTATACTTACAGTAACTTTCAAATCAAAGAAAACAGATGCTGATAAGTTAAGAAAAGTAATTTCCTTACTTGGTTATAATGCAGATGATGTAAAGGCAAATAAGAAAGCACATGATAATTTACCTTCATGTTGTCAGCACCTTGAATTTAAAGAAGAAGATTAACAAATAATAAAATAATTAAACATGAGAAAATTAACACTTTTTATTACCTTTTCACTGATAAGTGTAGGTATTGTTTTTGCACAAGCAACTGATTTTACTACAGATGATTGTAATGGGGTTACACATAACTTATTTGACTCCCTTGATGCTGGAAATGTAATTGTTATTTCATGGGTTATGCCTTGTCCTCCTTGCGCTACATATACAATTCCTGCTTATGCTGCTGTACAATCATTTTCTACTTCTCATCCTGGTAGGGTGCATTTTTATTTAGTTGATGATTATGCGGATACACAATGTCCTACATTAGTAAATTGGGGTAATTCAAATAATATGCCTTTAAATACTGCTTTTTCTGATATCGTTATAAGTATGTCTGACTATGGTAGTAATGGAATGCCTAAGGTAGTTGTTTTAGGAGGTAGTGATCATAATATTTATTATAATGAAAATGATAATAAGATTACCTTTGCAGGTGTGCAAACAGCTATAAGTGATGCTTTATCAGCCCCTTTAGCTATAAATGATCATCAAAGCAGCAAGTTTGACTTAAATTCTTTTCCAAACCCAACTCAAAACGGAAAGCTATATGTTTCTTATAGAGTAGATAATATTGAAAATATTAATTTTGATATAATAAATATTTTAGGGGAAACAGTTCGTTCATTTGACAATCAAATTCCAAAAACTATTGGTCAAGACAATATTACATTTGATATAAGTAAATTAACTAAAGGCACTTATTTTTTAAGATTCTCTACACTTTCCCATACAGAGATATCAAGGTTTGTAGTTGCTGAATAGTTTAAGTTTATGCGTTTATTAATAATCAGTTTTTTTACACTTATATTGAATACTACTGTATTCTCACAAGGATGTTGTTCAGGTGGAGCAGGAAGTCCTATAGCAGGAGGTGCTGCAACTGGAGTATTGCAAGAGAATCAAATGGAGATTTCTATCAACTATCAAAATAATTCCTCAAACAAATTTTTTGCTGAAAATCGAGATACTACTTCACTATTTAATAATTTAAACAGTGACTATTTGTTTTTTAGAGTTGATTATGGTCTAAGTAAAAAATTAACGTTATCTGTTGCAAGTGGTTATTTCTTAGACAAATCAAAAATTGGAAAAGATAATGCCGATACTATTTCTTCTAATGGAGTGGGGGACTTAATTATTTTTCCTAGATATAGCATTTATAATAAGACTGCTAGTTTTAAACGTACTGCTTTAGTAATAGGATTAGGCTTAAAGATACCTTTAGGTTCTCATAATGACACTACAAATTTAGGG
>CAJQLK010000096.1 GCA_905479165.1 uncultured Flavobacteriales bacterium
GGGGCATGATCGGTTGCAATCACATCCAATTTATCATCTAAAAGGGCTTGGAATAATGCATTTTTATCACTTTCTTTTTTTACAGCAGGATTCCATTTTATAAGAGTTCCCTTTTCAGCATATTTACTCTCATCAAACCAAAGGTGATGTATGCAAACCTCAGCCGTAATTCTTTTTTCTGCCAAAGGAAGTCTATTGTCAAAAAGAGCAATTTCTTTTTCGGTAGAAAGATGAAAAACATGAAGCCTTGTGTTGTGTTTTTTTGCAAGCTCTACAGCCATTGAAGAAGATTTAAAACATGCTTCAGCACTTCTTATATTTGGGTGTTCTGAGATTGGAACTTCTTCCCCATATTGCTCTTTAGCTTTTGTAATATTTTCTTGTATTGTATCCTCATCTTCACAATGCACAGCAATCAGCATTGGCGATTTTGAAAAAATTTCTTCCAAAACACTTTTGTTATCCACTAACATATTGCCTGTTGAAGATCCCATAAATATTTTAATTGCCCCTACCGTTTTCGGGTTTGTTTTGAGTACTTCTTCTAAATTATCATTACTTGCTCCCATAAAAAAGCTGTAATTAGCAATTGAATTTTCTGCTCCAATTTTGTATTTATCTTCTAATAATTCTTGCGTTAATGCTTGTGGATTTGTGTTTGGCATTTCCATAAATGAAGTGATTCCACCTGCAATTGCAGCTTTGCTTTCAGTATAAATATTTGCTTTGTGTGTAAGTCCTGGTTCTCTGAAATGTACTTGATCATCAATTACGCCAGGAATTAAATGCAAACCTTCCGCATCAATAATTTGCTCAGATTCAATGTTAATTTCAGGAGCAATTTGTTTGATGATTTTATTTTCAATCAATACATCTGCTTTGTAAATCCTTCCTTCATTTACAAGTTGTGCGTTTTTAATAAGTGTTAGCATTGTTTATCTTTTCCAGTTTCTAAAAAAACTTTTGAGTTTCATTTGGATTACCCCAATTACAGCTTCCATAAATATACCTCCACTCATTTTAGATGTTCCTTCAGTTCTGTCAGTAAATATTACAGGAACTTCAACAACATTAAATCCATATTTCCAGGCTTTGAATTTCATCTCAATTTGAAAGGCATAACCCACAAACTGAATTTTATCAAAATTGATGGTTTCTAAAACTTTTCTTTTGTAGCATTTAAATCCAGCAGTTGAATCATGTATTGGCATCCCCGTAATAAATTTCACATATTTTGATGCAAAAAATGACATGAGTAAACGAGCCATTGGCCAATTTACAATATTCACCCCTTTTACATATCGTGAGCCAATGGATAAATCTCCACCCTCATTTGTATTAGCATTATATAGGCGAATTAAATCATCAGGATTGTGTGAAAAATCAGCATCCATCTCAAAAATAAATTGGTAGTCTTTTGCTAAAGCCCATTTGAATCCATGAATATAAGCAGTTCCTAAACCAAGTTTTCCAGTTCTTTCTTCAATGTGTAATTGCTCAGAATATTCCTTTTGTAAAGTTTTAACAATACTTGCCGTCCCATCAGGAGAACCATCATCAACAATTAAAATATGGAAAGATTTCTCTAAAGAAAAAACCTTACGAATTATCTTTTCGATATTCTCCTTTTCGTTATATGTTGGGATGATTATTAAACTATCGGACATAAGCGCAAAAATAAGTAAACAGATTTATAAAATAGTTATTGTGCTGAATTTTTGATTTCCTCCACAACTAATGGATCTAATAGCGTGCTAGTATCTCCCAAATTTTGAGTATCTCCTTCAGCAATTTTTCTTAAAATTCTTCTCATAATTTTGCCTGAACGAGTTTTTGGCAATCCACTTACAAGCTGAATTTTGTCTGCTTTAGCAATAGGCCCTACATTTTTAGTTACTAAATCATTTATTTCATTTTTAAGAGCATCTTCATTTTGTGGTTTATTGTGGCAAATCACATAGGCATAAAGGCCATTTCCTTTTATAGGATGAGGGAACCCAACAATAGCCGTTTCACAAACATTTTCGTGTTCATCCATTGCACTTTCAATTTCAGCAGTGCCTAAATTATGCCCTGAAACAATTAGCACATCATCTACTCTTCCTGTAATTCTGTACATTCCATTTTCATCTCTTAACGCTCCATCTCCAGTAAAATATTTTTTAGGAAAAGTGGAGAAATAAGTTTCTTTAAATCTCTTATGATCACCATAAATTGTGCGAGCTATTGAAGGCCAAGGAAATTTCATACATAATCTACCTTCAACAGAATTACCTTCAATTTCTTCCCCTTTTTCATCTAATAAACAAGGTTGAATTCCAGGAAGTGGAAGTGTAGCAAAAGTAGGTTTGGCTGAAGTAACGCCTGCTAAATTCGAAATCATAATTCCTCCTGTTTCTGTTTGCCACCAAGTATCTACAATAGGTGCATTTCCTTTTCCAATCTCTTTGTCATACCAATTCCAAGCATCTTCATTTATGGGCTCTCCAACTGTACCTAAAACTTTTAATGAAGATAAATCATAAGGACTTACAAAATTTAATCCTTTTGCTTCCAAAGCTCGAATAGCAGTAGGTGCAGTGTAAAAAATATTGACTTTATTTTCTTGAACAATTTGCCAAAATCTTCCTGCATCAGGATAAGAAGGAACTCCTTCAAACATCATTGTTGTTGCACCTGCTAAAAGCGGACCGTAAATAATATATGAGTGCCCAGTAATCCAACCAATATCGGCAGTACACCAATAAATATCCCCTTCATTATATTGAAAAACATTTCTAAAACTATATTCAGTATAAATCATGTACCCAGCAGTTGAATGCTGAATCCCTTTGGGCTTTCCTGTTGAGCCAGAAGTATATAAAATAAAGAGTGGGGCTTCTGCATCCATTATTTCAATTGGACAGGTTGAAGTAACTTTTTGCATTTCATCATGCCACCAAAAATCTCTACCATTTTTCATTGAAATTGTATTTTTTGTGCGTTCTAAAACTATGCATTTTTCTATTGACGGAGTGGTTTTCATTGCCTCATTAGAAATATCTTTAAGGGGCGTAATTTTTGCACCTCTAAATCCACCATCTGAAGTAATAAGGATATTACAATCGGCATCATTAATTCTGTCGGATAATGATTTTGCTGAAAATCCAGCAAATACAACTGAGTGGATAGCTCCAATTCTGGCACAGGCCAAAACAGCAATAGCCAATTCAGGAATCATAGGCATGTACAGGCAAATTCTATCTCCTTTTTTCCCTCCATTATTTTTTAAAACATTAGCGAATTTACACACTTCAGTATACAGCTCTTTGTATGAAATATTTCTAGTTGCTTCTTTTGGGTTGTTCGCAACCCATTTTATAGCTGTTTGGTTTCCTTTATTTACTAAGTGTCTATCTAAACAATTTTCTGTAATATTTAACTTACCACCTTCAAACCATTTTACTTCTGGTTTAGTAAAATCCCAAGAAAGTACTTTGCTCCATTTTTTATACCATGTAAATTTTTCTGCTTTTTCTTCCCAAAATGCTGCTGGGTCTTTAATGCTTTTTGCATATTCAATTTTATACTGTTTTAAGGAAGTTATGTTTTTACTCATAAGTGGATTTTCTAATTGTCCAAAGATAGCAAAACAAATTACATTCATAAGTCAATTTTTTAAATTGAATGTGTAAATTAGCGCCTTAACAAAACTAAAAACTATGAAAAAAATATTACTATCAGTGACTGTGCTTTTTGCAATGAGTGTGAATGCACAAATTATGGATTGTTCTGAATTATTTATATCTGAATATGTGGAAGGTTCTGGCAATAATAAAGCTCTTGAAATTTATAATCCAACTTCACAAGATATTGATCTAGCTTTATACATGATTATAAGATACTCTAATGGAGCAACTGGTGCAAGTTCCGGAAATGCAATTCAGCTTGTGGGAATGATTGCGCCTAATGATGTGCATGTAGGAGTTATAGAGAAGCTTAACCCTTCTGGATCTGGTCAAGAAGTACCAGTAGCAACAATTTTACAAGCAAGTGCGGATGCATTCTATTGCCCAGACTATAATATCTCAAACGCTTGGTATTTTAATGGTAATGATGCGATTGTTTTAGCGCGTGGTTCTGTAAATGACATTACTAACTCGACAATTGTTGATGTTTTTGGAAAAGTGGGAGAAGATCCACTTGGCGGTTGGAATGATAATGCAGCTACAGGTTTTACATCATCTGGTTATTCGTGGACTGAGGATCATACATTAATAAGAAAAAATACAGTTTTATCAGGAGATATTGACCCTATAGATTTATTTAATCCTAGCTTAGAGTGGGATTCTTTAGCTGAGGATTCTTGGAGTAATTTGGGGTCACATCAATGTGATTGTGCCGGCTCTACTAATATTGATGAAATGAACAGTGTGTCTTATGCTTTATACCCTAATCCTGCAAATCAAGGCGAAATTGTAACCGTAGAATCTAATAGCATTATTAAAAACATTACTGCAACTAATATTTTAGGTGGTCAAGTAAGTTTTCATAACTCAATAAGCACAAGTAATCTGGCTGACGGTATTTATATATTAGATATTGAGTTCGTAAATGGAAAGCACTCAAATAGTAAGCTTATTATTAAATAGCAAGATTAAGAATTACTAGAATATTTGTATGAATGTCAATACTTTCTAATAAAAAATGAGAAATTTAACAGTATTATTTTTTGGAATTATTATTTGTTTTGGATCCATAGCCCAAACTACTATTAGTGGAAATATTACTGATGCAAATACTGGAGAAGCATTAATTGGAGCAACAGTTATTTTTGGAAAAGGACAAGGTATAGCTACTGATTTTGAGGGAAATTATTCATTTAAAATTCATGAAGGGGAAAGAAGTTTAAAGGTTTCCTATGTTGGGTATAAAGAAATAAGTAAAATTATTACTGTAGGTAAAACTCCTCAGACTTTAAACTTTAAGCTTAAAACAGTATTGTTAAATGAAGTGCAAGTAGTTGCCGATATTGCTAGAGATAGAGAAACACCTGTTGCCTTCTCAACTATTCCTATGAAAAAGATTAGTGAGGAGTTGGCTTCACAAGATATTCCTATGGTACTCAATTCAACTCCTGGAGTATATGCTACTCAAAGTGGAGGTGGAGATGGGGATGCAAGAATTACAATTAGAGGGTTCAACCAAAGAAATGTTGCTGTCATGATTGATGGGATACCAGTGAATGACATGGAAAACGGCTGGGTGTATTGGTCTAATTGGTTTGGGCTTGATGCTGTAACTTCAAATATACAAGTGCAAAGAGGGTTAGGTTCTTCAAAAATTGCTATTCCATCTGTTGGAGGGACAATGAATATCCTAACAAAAGGAACTGGAAATAAAGCTGGAGGAGCATTAAAACAATCAATTGGGAGTTATGGAAAACTAAGAACTTCATTGGGATATAACTCTGGAAGATTGGAAAACGGTTGGGGATATACTTTGGCAGGATCTTATAAAAGAGGAAATGGTTTTGTTGATGAGACTTGGAGTGAAGGCTACTTTTATTATGCCAAAATTCAAAAGGTAATTGGAAATCATGTTTTGAGTTTATCTGCCATGGGAGCACCACAAAAACATGGCCAAAGATCATATAAAAGCGATATTGCTACTTATTGGAATCGAGCTCAACAAGCTTATCAAGCTGACTCTTTAAATGGTGTTTTTAAAGGCATGGATTACTATTATAATGAGGCACTTCAATATAATAAACATTGGGGCTATTTAGATAGATGGGCTTTGGATAATAATGGTGATACTATTCATAATAGAGAAACACTAAATACAAAACAAAACTATTACCATAAACCACAATTTTCGTTAAGAGATTTCTGGACTGTGAATGATAAATTTTATGTTTCAAATATCCTATATGTTTCTATTGGTCAGGGTGGGGGGACTTCTATTAGCGGTAGTAGCTATGATTCAAATGGTCAGTATAACTTGCAGACTATCTATGACGGGAATTTAGCAGGTCTATTTAGTCTTGACCCAGCTTATTCTACTACTGAACGTAAATCAGGAAATTATTTAAAAAGTTCAATTAACAATCACTATTGGTATGGAGGATTATCAACTCTAAATTATCAAGCAACAGATGAAATTTCGTTATCTGGAGGTTTAGATTTAAGATATTACAAAGGACAGCATTATAGAGAAATTTACGATTTGTTAGGAGGGGATTATGCAATTGTAACAGATGATGAAACTCAGAACTCCTCAGTTAAAAGAGAAGGAGATATTATAAGTTATCATAATGATGGTATCGTAAAATGGAGCGGAGTGTTTTCACAAGCTGAGTATAGTAATGGAATGTTAAGTGCATTTTTTAATATTTCAGGATCTAATTCAGCCTATAAAAGACTTGATTATTTTAGGAAAAAGGATTTGGTTTTAGCCGACACAACAATAAGAGAAGCTTTAGGTACGTATCTTAATTTTGGAGAATATGTTTCTGACACTGTATCAATTGATGGTGTAGATTATACAGTGAATTCTAAGGAAGCTACAACAGCATCAACTGAGTGGAAATGGATAAGAGGATATACAGTAAAGACAGGTTTAAATGTAAATCTTGACGAATATAATAATGTGTTTTTCAATACAGGATACATCTCAAAAGCACCAAGATTTGCAAATGTATTTGACTATGATAATTCAATGTTTAAAGGTATTAAAAATGAAATAGTAAAAGCTGTTGAAGGGGGTTATTCTTATCGCTCTTCATTATTTTCTGCTAATTTAAATACGTATTATACGGTATGGGAAAACAAACCATCAAAAGGAATTACATATAAAGATAAGGATGAAAATCTGATTAAAGGAAATATCAATGGAATGAATGCCTTACACAAAGGATTTGAGGTGGATTTATCCTATAAAATAAGCCTTAAAGTAAGTGTAGAGGGATTACTTTCTTTAGGAGATTGGACTTGGACTTCTGCTGATACTGTTAGGCTTTATGATGAAAATAATAATGCAATTTTAGATGAAAATAATAATCCTGTAGATACTGCTTTTGATGCAAAAGGAGTTCATGTTGGTGATGCTGCACAGACTCAATATGGATTAAGTGTAAGATATGAGCCAACTTACAATTCTTACATTAAATTAAGAGGAACATATTTTGCTGATTATTACTCTGACTTTGATCCTTTATCTTTGCATGGAGAAAATGGAGGAAGAGAGAGTTGGGTGATTCCATCTTACCAATTAGTTGATCTACATGCTGGGTATAAATTCAAAATATTTGATGATAAGAAGATGGATATTAAATTTAGCATACTTAATTTGTTAAATGAAATTTACATTTCTGATGCTCAAAATAATGACTCTTATAATGCTAGCACAAGTGATTTTGATGCTAAATCGGCAGGCGTCTTTTTTGGACTTGGAAGAAGGTTTAGTTTATCAGCAAGATTCAATTTTTAATAAATAATAATTAATAAATAATAAATGAAAAAGAGAATATTATTAATGAGTACAGTACTATTAAGTGTTTTGGCTTACTCGCAGGCTATTCTACCAACTGATTGGAGTTTTCCAACTACAAATTTACCTACTGGATGGACAGAGTCAGGAACAAGTTTTTATACCGCTTCTGGTAATACGCCACCAGCAATGAAATTTGACAATACTGGTGATTACATGATTATTAATTTTAATAGTAATCCAGGAGATTTGACATATTATCTCACTGGAAATGGTTTTTCAGGAGGTGTTTTTACAGTTGAAGAGTCTGATTTAGGCTCTGTTTGGACAACGCTTAATTCTCACACCTCACCTCCAAATGCAAGTTATACAATGTATACAGATACACCACAATCAGCATCGCGATTTATACGATTTATATATACAGATAAAGTAAATGGAAATATCGGTTTAGATGATGTGAGTGTTGATATAGGTACAGCATCACCTGCTCAAGAAATTAATGTAGTGGAAGGAGGGACATCTTTAGTCTCAGGAGGTATTTCTATTATCAATTCACCAATAGCAACAATGACTCCAACTATTTTTACTATTGAGAACCTTGGCACTTTAAATCCATTGAATATTTCTTCTGCTACAGTTTCTGGAGTAAATTCTGCAGATTTTTCAGTGGTCTCTTTTCCTACAAATGTTTTAGCTACTAGTTCTGATGACCTAGTATTAAATTTCACACCATCTAGTGGAGGGACAAGAATTGCAGTTTTAACAATTACTAGTAATGATGTAGATGAACCTTCCTACATAATTAATCTATATGGAATTGGAGGCGCTCTAGCATCAGAGCCAATAGCGCAAGCAACAAGCTTGATATTTCAAAATATAAAAACATATAGTTTAAACGCTTCTTTTACGCCCGATAGCTTAGTTGAGGGATATTTATTTTTAAGGAAGGAAGGCACTCCTATAACTGCAGTGCCTCTAGATGGTACTGTTTATCAAAGAGGAGATATTATTGGGGATGCCCAAGTTGTATTCAGTAGCAATGCTACATCTGTATCTCCCAATAATATTATAGCAGGAACAAATTATTTTTTCGCTATTTTTAGCTTCAATGGTCCAAATAATTATAGAAATTATAATACGAATTCACCTTTGTCTGGTAATATTACTACACCAGTATCAATGATGCCAGCTTCCTATTATAGCAGTTTGAATACAGCATCACTTTCATTTATGGATGATCTTCATGCTTTAATCAATCCACATCAACAGCAGTATTATAGTTATTATGATGATTTAATGATTCCTTTTTTTGAAGCTAGAGATACAACATTAGACAGAAGAGTAGTTACTTGTGTTTATAGCGGTGAAAACAAAATATATACAGAACCCTTTGATTTTACTGCAAATGGCTACAGCCGCGAACATACATATTGTCATAGTTGGATGCCAACTAATCCTGCTCAGTCCCTACCAGAATATAGTGATTTCCATCATTTATTCCCGTCAAATTTGAACTCTGCAAATATTTTAAGAAGTAATAATCCATTAGGAGAAGTTGTAAATCTTACATCTTCTTTTTTAGAATGTAAATCTGGAACTAACTTAAATGGGCAGACTGTTTTTGAACCTAGAGATGAGCATAAAGGAGATGCAGCAAGAGCCATTATGTATGAAGCAATTTGTTATAATTCAATAAGCGGAAATAACTGGGCTCTTCCAGTTAGCCAAGATCAAATGATTTTGAAGCAATGGCATTTTCAAGATCCCCCAGATAATTGGGAAATTGCTCGTAATGATTTTATTGATTCCTTACAGGGTAATAGAAACCCATTCATTGATAGTATTGACTATGTTTGTTTTATTAATTTTTCAGATATGACATATGATGCATTAGCTTGCACGCCATCATCAGTTGAAGAGTTATTAAATAGAGGATTTATCATTTATCCAAATCCAGCCAGTGAAAAATTGAATTTACATGTGGACGCAACAACAATATCATCATATCAAATATTTGATTTTCTAGGACGCGAGGTTTTAAGTGCAGATGTTAATAATCTCAAATTAGTGAAAGCAAATGTATCAAGCTTAAAGAGCGGGCCCTATTTAGTTAAAGTTCAAACTCCATTTGGTACCGCTCAACAATTAATAGTTATTGAATAAAAGATTAACCTCATTTTAATGAGTTTGGTTGCGGCTACAAAAAATTAATAAGAAAAGCCCACTTAATAGTGGGCTTTTCTTATTATATAAATTAAGGATTACATTTCAAATGTTTCCATAAATTTTGTAGTATAATTTCCAGCAACAAAATCTTTATCTTTCATTAATTTTTGATGGAAAGGAATAGTAGTTTTAATTCCTTCAATAATGAATTCATCTAAAGCTCTAACCATTTTAGCAATTGCTTCTTCTCTTGTTTGGGCAACAGTAATTACCTTAGCAATCATTGAGTCATAAAAAGGAGGAATCATATAATTTGCATATACATGAGTGTCAATTCTAATTCCATGTCCACCTGGAGCATGAAAATTAGTAATCATTCCGGGGCAAGGTCTGAAGTCATTTTCTGGGTCTTCAGCATTAATTCTACATTCAATTGCATGTAATTGTGGGTCGTAATTCTCGCCTGAAATTTTAATACCTGCAGCTACTTTAATTTGTTCACGAATTAAATCATAGTCAACAACTTCTTCTGTGATAGGATGCTCTACTTGGATTCGAGTATTCATCTCCATAAAGAAGAATTTTCTGTGTTTATCTACAAGAAATTCTACTGTTCCTACTCCTTCATATTTTACAGCTTCAGCAGCTTTAATAGCAGCTTCTCCCATTTCTTTTCTTAATTTTTTAGTCATGAATGGAGAAGGTGTTTCTTCAGCTAATTTTTGATGTCTTCTTTGAATAGAACAATCTCTTTCTGATAAGTGAGCAGCTTTACCGGTATGATCTCCAATAATTTGAATTTCAATATGCCTTGGGTCCTCAATGAATTTTTCCATATACATACCATCATTTCCAAAGGCAGCTTTTGATTCTTGTCTTGCACTATTCCAAGCATCTTCCAAATTTTCTGCTTCCCAAACTAATCTCATTCCTTTTCCACCACCACCAGCTGTTGCTTTTAGCATTACAGGGTACCCAACCTCAACAGCTAGTTTTTTACAAGCTTTAAAATCAGGAATAATTCCTACTGAACCAGGAATTGTAGGAACACCTGCTTTTTTCATAGTTTCCTTTGCATTTGCTTTATCTCCCATACCATCAATCATCTCAGGAGAAGCGCCAATAAATTTAATTCCATTTTCACCACATATTTTTGAGAAATTAGCATTTTCAGCTAAAAACCCATATCCAGGATGTATAGCATCTGCATTTGTAATTTCAGCGGCAGCTATAATATTAGGAATCTTTAGGTAAGATTCTGAGCTTGCAGCAGGACCAATACAAACGGCTTCATCAGCAAAACGAACATGTAAACTATCTTTATCAGCAGTTGAGTATACGGCAACTGTTTTTATTCCCATCTCTTTACAAGTACGGATAATTCTAAGTGCAATTTCACCTCTATTTGCTATTAGGATTTTCTTAAACATAATAAATTATTTTAAGGTAATTATGAAGGGTCAACCAAGAATAATGGTTGATCAAATTCAATTGGAGAAGCATCATCAACTAATACTTTTACAATCGTACCTGATACTTCAGATTCAATTTCATTGAAAAGCTTCATTGCTTCGATAATACAGATAGTATCTCCTTCTTTAATAGTGTCACCAACTACTGAAAATGGAGGGTTCTCTGGTGAAGCTGAACGATAAAAAGTTCCAATCATTGAAGCTTTTATTATAATGTAGTTTGACTCATCCTCGGCAGCAGGAGATGATGTATTCGCTACAGGTACTGCAACTGGTGCTGTTGCCACTACTGGTGCCGCTACAACTTGTGCTGGAGTTTGTTGAATAATAGTTGTAATTTCATCAACCTCACCTCTTTTCTTTTTTGCTGGAGATTTAATTGAAATCTTTACATTATCAATTTCTAAATCTACTTCAGTTGCTCCTGATTTAGCAACAAATTTTATTAATTCTTGAATGTCTTTTAAATCCATTTTTTTTAATTTTATTTATAGTACAAAAGTAATTATTTCTTTGAGTCGTAGGCCCATTTTATAAAAATTGAGCCCCAAGTAAATCCTCCGCCAAAGGCAGCAAGGATTATATTATCTCCTTTATTTAATTGATTTTCCCATTCCCATAGGCATAATGGAATGGTTCCATTAGTGGTGTTCCCATATTTTTCAATATTCAACATTACTTTTTCGTTTCCAACCCCCATTCGTCTTGCAGTAGCATCAATTATTCTTTTATTTGCTTGATGAGGAACTAACCAAGCAACATCTTCAGCTATTAAATTATTTCTTTGCATGATTGCTTCCGAGACATCTGCCATTGATTTTACAGCCGCCTTAAATACAGGCTGTCCATCTTGAAATACAAAATGTTCTCTTGCGTCAACAGTATCATGTGAGGCTGGTTTTGCTGAACCTCCAGCTTTCATGTGTAAAAATTCTCCGCCTGAACCATCAGTTCTTAGTATTGCATCTTGAATCCCTAATCCATCCTCAGTAGGCTCTAAAAGTACAGCTCCAGCACCATCACCAAAAATAATACATGTTGCTCTATCGGTATAATCAACAATAGATGACATTTTATCTGCTCCAACTACAATTACTTTTTTGTAAGTACCTGTTTCAATAAATTTTGATGCAGTACTTAGAGAAAATAAGAAGCCAGAACATGCTGCCATTAAATCATAAGCAAAAGCGTTTTTAGCTCCTACTTTATTAGCAATAATACAAGCAGTAGCCGGAAAAACCATATCAGGAGTTGCAGTTGCACAAATAATTAAATCAATGTCTTCAGCTGAAGTATTTGTTTTTTCTAAAAGTCCTTGCACCGCTTTTGCTCCTAGGTCAGAACTTCCTTTTCCTTCCCCCTTTAAGATTCTTCTTTCTTTAATTCCAGTTCTTGATGTAATCCACTCATCATTTGTTTCAACATAGGTTTCCAACTCCTTATTTGTTAAAACATATTCGGGGACATACCCTTGGATACCTGTTATTGCAGCATTAATTTTTCCCATTAGTTAAGGTTCTTTTTTATCTTACTTGCTAAATCTGCTTCTACAACATCTTTAGTAAGTGTAATCATATTTTTAATTGCAATCTCATTAGAAATTCCATGCCCAATAATAACCGTCTTATTTAATCCTAAGATAGGAGTCCCGCCATAGTTTTCATAATTAAAACGCTTAAAATAATCATCAAGTAATCCTCTTTTTTTCATTATTGAAAAGATCCCTTCAGCCTGTTTAAGCACTATATTTCCAGTAAAACCATCACAAACAATTACATCAGATTCTGAATCAAAAATATCTCTACCCTCAATGTTTCCTGTAAAATGATAATCTGTATTATTTTCCATCATGCTGTAAGTAGCTTGTGTAAGCATGTTCCCTTTTGTTTTTTCCTCACCTAGATTTAAAAGACTAACATTTGGCTGTTTAATGCCACAAACGTGTTCTGAAAAAAGAGATCCAAGAATTCCAAATTGATATAATACATCAGGTTTACAATCTGCATTAGCACCAACATCAAGCAAAACTGTTACTCCTCCATCATTTCTTGGAATTAAAGTAGATATTGCTGGGCGTAAAATACCCTCAATTGCTTTCACAGAATAAAATC
>CAJQLK010000097.1 GCA_905479165.1 uncultured Flavobacteriales bacterium
TTACCTTCAGTAGCCTTTATGTAATAACAGAACTTGCCATTTGTTTCTCCAAATTCTGTTACCTTATCAATAAACACTAATTCTTGATTTGAATTATTAAACATATTCCAAGTTTTGATAGGCAACATCACAAAAGGTTCATTGTTAATAGATCTAAATAATTCATATTTTAAGACATCCCCTAACCATTTATCATACTCATTAAAAGTAATTGTATTTGTATAATCACTTTCTAAGCTAGGAAAATTAGAATAATCTTTATTCACTTCTACTTCTAGCAATATTGATTGAGCATATGAAATATCATTAGCATAAGCCGGATCATCAACTGGCGGAACATTTAATGTAATACCGCAAGTATCTATAGGATAAGTTTTGTATAAATAGGAATAATTAGAAGTAGATACCTCATTATCGATATAATAAATAGATGATGTTCCGTTAAAAGTTACATTATCAATAAGCTCTAAACCAACTCCAACTCCATTAACAATTTTACTTCTATAAATATCATAATGATCAATCACTGCTTGATTATCAACATAACAATTTAACTCAATCAAACCATTTTCAGGATTTACTGAGACATACTCAATGTAATGAAACTTAGGCTTAGCTGCCAATGAAATATTAAAATCTAAAAGATTAGAAACCGCAACAAAAGAACCGTCAAAATTGTAAGCTTCAACATATATCTCATATTGAGATGATGAAGTTAAGCCATCTAGCAAATACTCAGTAGCATTTGTTACTGTAATTACATCAGAAACCTCTACTCCATTCTCATCTATTTCATTTATGAATACATTAAAATGATGAGTACCTCCACTCCAATTAATATAATCATTCCAGTTTAGCTGAACAGAATTATCACATTCATCAACTAATTGTGCCAAATAAATTGAATTGTGTATTTCAGATCTCACTCTTGTATTTCCACAACTATCAAGAGCTCTCACAGTAAATTTTTCAGAATTAATTGTTGCATCTGAGTTAACAAACTGATAACTATTAGTACCAAACAAAACTGTATCTAAAGTAATCCATGCACCGTTATCATCTTGTATGTAAACAATGTAAAAATCACTATCAGTAGAGACACTCCAACTTACAACTGATTTCCCATTAACATCAACTGAAATATCTTCAATAATTGGAGTAACAGGAGACAAACTATCTAGTAAATTTACTGAACTAATAGAAGATTTTGAGACACACCCACTAATATCAGGTATTTCTACATAAAACTGTGGAATATAGTCACATCTATCACCATCCATTTGAGCAAAGGTATCAGGTTGCACTGAAAGGATTACATCAACATTATCTGCATTTATATAATGTACATCATAATCTGTAGAAGAAGAGGGAATTAAAGGATTATGAGTAGGATTCCAATTTAAATCTGCAGTTATTCCCATGTTTACTGCTGTAGAAAGCATTAAAATAGTGCTTAATGTATCAGAATATAAAAGTGAATCATTTGATCCCCCAATGTTGGTTCCACAAGTAACGCTTCCTAAAAGATAATAATAACTTTTTGATGTATTAGCGTCTGATCCTGAGTGATAAAAAGTTGTATCAGGATAGAAAATACTATCAAGTAATGAATAAGGTCCTGAAATTTGTTTAGAATGATATATATCATATTTAATATTTGTATCAATAACTCCATCAGGAAAAGAAAAAAATAAGTCAACTCCTCCATTTGGATCAACAGCTAAGCATCTTAAGTCGGGTTGAGGTGGAATTACGTTTATTGTTATGGTAGCCATTTTTATTCCATTTGCTGGACAAAAGTCATCATAAGATTTAATGTTAAACGTATAAGCGCCTCCCTGCCTACCACATCCATAATCTTGCATATGGTCACAGTTAGATAGCCATTCAAAATCTCCTGAAATATTTCCTGGTGATGAAGATGTTACTGTAAAGGTTGCAGGATTACTAAGTGCTAACAATGGATCTAATTGGCCACCCTCAACCTCTAATGATAAATCTTGCATATTTCCAGTTGAATTAATATCACCATCAGTTGCAACTACAGAAAAATTGACCAATTCACCAGCCATAATTGTAGTTTCATATGATGGTAAACCTGTTGATGGGTTTAAAGTTGTGATCCAATTCTGACTTCCAACTGGAGCTGTAATAAGAGGAGGAGAATTTTGAGCGCCATTTGGCAAGGTTCCACAACCTAAGAGAGCTACATTTACATCCCTATATACTTCAGCAACTAATTGTCCACACTTAAATGCCGCTACCTTTACAACTGTAACAAAAACACCATTAGTCATTGAAAAGAAAGATATCTCTCCATTTTCATTATCAAGAGTAGGATTTCCTGGTATTGGAGATGTAACTGTATAACCTCCAATATACGGTATTGCCTGTGTACTTGGATTTGTATAATTATATGCAGTTGCGATATTCAAAGGTTCAGCCCAACTATAACTTAGTGAATCAAGCTCAACATCAAAAGCAAGATGACTATACGAAAATGGATAACCAGAACATATAATTGTTTTAGGCTCTTCTTTAAAAATTGGAGAATTTTCATAACACTCACTACTATTAGGGAATATCGTTCCACTAGGGTCAGTATAAGGATACATCACAGATCGAACAGTCCAATCCATACTACCCGGCGTACCAATATTTGTTATATTTCCACTTCTACAACATGTCCCCCAAGTAAAATGCCATCCGTCAGCTGATGGACTTCCAGTAATTATTGTAGGAGCTGAAGCATAATTCCATTGTTTAACAGCACCAAATGTTCCAAATGGCTGATTACCACAGTCATAGCAAGGAACAGATCCAGGAACTCCAGTTGGAGAAATATCGACTGAAGAAACATAAGGTAAATTAATTGAGAATAATGATGGGTGGTTATGAACGTCAATATTATAACCAGTCGTGCTGAAATCTATACCATCACAATCTTGATAAATTGTCATATAAAACGTATACTTTCCAAAATTTGGACTTAATGGATCCTTATCGCATTCCCAAGTAATTTCACCACCAATAAAGTGAGAAGCTAGAGAAGAAAAACTTAATAAGACAACAAAAAATAAAAATAATAACTTTTTCATAATGTATTTTATAATATCTACAAATTTATAAAAAAAAGTCAACATAGCACTAAAGAAAATACTTGCTTAAAAAAACCTTATAAATTAAAAGTGTGTAGATCACTTTTTGCATTATTGAAATCATCAATAATTTCATCAATAATTTCTTTAGAAGTCTGCATTTTATTAATCATTGAAGAAACTTGTCCTATTTCCAATTCTCCTTCTGATAAATTTCCTTCAAACATCCCTTTTTTAGCCCTTCCCCTTCCTAACAATTCTTTTAATTCCTTAGTTGTTGCTTGTGCCAGATATGCTTCTTGTATTTTTTGGTAAAACTCATTTTTCAACAATCTTACAGCTGTTATTTCTTTTAAAGTTAAATCTGTTGCGCCATCCTTTGCATCAAAAACATAATTTTTAAAGTTTTCATGAGCAGAACTTTCTTTACAAACTGCAAATCTACTACCAATTTGCACCCCATCAGCTCCCAAGGTCATAGCAGCTAACATTGCACGCCCATCACCAATACCTCCTGCAGCAATTACAGGAATATTTACTTCATCTGCTATTTTAGGAATTAAGCACATAGTCGTAATTTCATCTTTCCCATTATGCCCCCCAGCTTCAAATCCTTCTGCAACTATTGCATCAACCCCAGCTTCAACTGACTTTAAAGCAAAATTAGTATTTGCAATTACATGCACTACAATTACACCATTTTCATGTAAATAAGATGTGTATTTCTTTGGGTTTCCTGCTGATGAAAAAATAATCTTCACTCCTTCATCAATAATGATTTGAATATGCTCGTCAATATTCGAATAAATTAAAGGAATATTTACTCCAAAAGGCTTGTCAGTTGCTTTCTTGCATTTTTGGATATGCTCTCTTAAAACTTCGGGATACATTGAGCCTGACCCAATTAAACCTAATCCACCAGCATTACTTACAGCAGAGGCCAATTCCCAACCACTGCACCATATCATGCCACCCTGAATAATTGGATATTTTATTCCAAAAAGTTCCTTAATTCTATTCATAAATTTATATATATTTGTTGCGTTACGAAAATAGAAATTTTAAAATAATATAAGATGAAAAAAGATCAAATAATTTTTGATTTAATAAATGAGGAAGATCAAAGACAAAGGAATGGAATTGAATTAATTGCATCAGAAAACTTTGTGAGTAATGAAGTAATGCAAGCAATGGGCTCATGCTTAACAAACAAATATGCTGAGGGATACCCTAGAAAAAGATATTATGGAGGATGTGAAGTTGTTGACAAAGTAGAACAATTAGCAATTGATAGAGCAAAAGAATTATTTGGTGTTGAGTATGTTAATGTACAACCCCACTCTGGATCACAAGCAAATGCAGCCGTAATGTTAGCTTGCCTTAATCCTGGAGATAAAATTTTAGGATTTAACCTCTCACACGGCGGGCACTTAACTCACGGATCTCCAGTAAATTTTTCAGGAAAGCTTTATAAAACTTCATTCTATAATGTTGAAGAATCAACTGGTAAAGTTGATTATGATAAATTAGAAAAGACTGCTATTGCAGAACAGCCAAAATTAATTATTTGTGGAGGCTCTGCCTACTCACAAGACTGGGATTATGCTCGTTTCAGAAAAATTGCAGATAAAGTTGGTGCGTTATTGATGGCTGATATTGCACATCCAGCAGGATTAATTGCTGCAAAATTATTAAATGACCCTGCTCCATATTGCCATATTTTAACTACTACTACTCACAAGACTTTAAGAGGTCCAAGAGGTGGAATGATTATGATGGGAAAAAACTTTGAAAACCCTTGGGGTCTAAAAACTCCAAAAGGAAAAACTAGAATGATGTCCGCAATATTAAATTCAGGCGTATTTCCTGGCACACAAGGAGGACCATTAGAGCATGTAATAGCTGGTAAAGCTATTGCTTTTGGTGAAGCATTAAAACCTGAATTCAAAACCTATGGAGAGCAAGTAATAAAAAACTCAAAACTAATGGCTGAGGAATTTGTTAATAAAGGATATAAAATTATTTCTGGAGGTACAGTAAATCACTGCATGCTTATTGATTTAAGAAATAAAAACATAACAGGTAAAGATGCTGAAATCGCACTTGTAAAAGCAGATATTACTGCAAATAAAAACATGGTTCCTTTTGATACTCAGTCACCATTTATAACTTCAGGAATAAGATTTGGAACTCCAGCAATAACTACAAGAGGTGTAAAAGAAAATACAATACCTACTATTGTTAATTTAATTGATAAAGTAATCATGAATTATGAAGATGAAAAAGTATTGTCTGAAGTAAGAAAAGAAGTAAATAAACTAATGAGTACTTACGCTATTTTTGCTTAAATTAATAGATGCAACCAATAGATTTAGAACAAGAAAAAAAAGACATACTTAATAAGTATAAATCATTATTGCGTGCATGTTCTGACAAAACAAATAAAGCAGATAAAAAAGAAATTCGAAAAGCTTTTGATTTAGCAGTTGAAGCCCACAAAACTCAAAGGAGAAAATCAGGAGAACCCTATATATACCACCCTATTGCTGTTGCTCACATTGCTGCAAAAGAAATTGGTCTAGGGACTACCTCTATTATATGTGCTTTACTGCATGATGTAGTTGAAGATACTGACTATACTCTAAAAGATATTGAAAAATTATTTGGAGAAAAAGTCGCTAAAATTATTGATGGATTAACTAAAATTGAGGACGTATTTGATAAGAATGTATCCACGCAAGCTGAGAATTTTAGGAAAATGTTGCTTACTCTATCTGATGATGTAAGAGTAATACTAATAAAGCTTGCTGATAGACTCCATAATATGAGAACTTTAGATGCAATGAAGAAGCCAAAACAGCTTAAAATTGCATCAGAAACACTTTACTTATATGCACCTCTCGCTCACAGATTAGGACTTTATACTATCAAAACTGAATTAGAAGACTTAGGACTTAAATTCACAAAACCAGAAGTATATAAAGCAATTGCTGAAGGACTACAAGCTACAAAAGAAGAAAGAAATAAATATATCACAAAGTTTTGTAAACCAATCAGAACTAAATTAAAAGAAAATGAACTTTATTATTCTATAAAAGGTAGACCAAAATCTATCTTTTCTATTAGACATAAAATGGTTACCAAGGGTGTTAATTTTGATAATATATTTGACAAATTTGCAGTTCGAATTATTGTTAAATCATCACTAGAGAATGAGAAATCAGATTGCTGGAAAATCTATTCAATTGTTACTGATTTTTACAAACCAAATCCTGATAGATTGAGAGATTGGGTTTCAACTCCAAAAGCCAATGGATATGAATCCTTGCACACTACTGTAATGGGTGATAATGGTAAGTGGGTTGAAGTACAAATTAGAAGTAACCGAATGGACGATATTGCTGAAAAAGGGTATGCTGCACATTGGAAATACAAACAAGAAGGAAGTAAAGAAAACTCACTAGATGAATGGATCAATAATATCCGTGAGTTATTAGAAAATCCTGAATCTAACGCACTTGATTTCATTGATGATTTTAAACTCAATCTTTATGCAGGAGAGATTTATGTTTTTACACCAAATGGAGAATTAAAAACATTACCTAAAAAAGCTACTGCACTTGATTTTGCTTTTTCAATTCATACTGATATTGGACTTAAATGTATGGGAGTAAAAGTAAACGGGAAATTGGTCTCGTTAAGCCATCAGTTAGGTAGTGGCGATCAAGTTGAAGTTATCACATCTACAAAACAAAGGCCAAGAAAAGATTGGTTACGCTTTGTAATTACATCTAGGGCAAAATCAAAAATAAAGGCTGCATTAAAAGAAGATAAAAAAAGAATTTCAGTAGTTGGAAAAGAGATTGCTGAAAGAAAACTAAAACACTTAAAACTTAAATTCAATAAAAATACTGAAACTGAACTCATCAAGTATTTTGATACTGGAACTTCATTAGAACTTTATTTTCGTTTTGGTACTGGGGCTATTTCCAATACTGAAATTAAGGAATATGTGAAAGTGAAAAACAGTGGTTGGTATCAAACAATCAAGAATAAAATTTATAATCCTAAAGCTAAAAAATCAGCTTTAAAAGTAGAAAAAGTAATTGTATTTAATGATGATGATGAAGTACTAGAATATCAGATGGGTAAGTGTTGTAATCCAATACCAGGAGATGTAATTTTTGGATTTTTAACAGTAGTTGATGGAATAAAAATTCATAGATCCGATTGTCCCAACGCAATTCAGCTTAGAGCCAATTACGCATATAGAATTCTAAAAGCAAACTGGGTAAATAAAAATGAAATTGACTTTATTGCAACAATCAATATTAAAGGAATCGACAAAGTCGGACTTATGAACAATGTTACACAAATTATTTCCAACCAAATGAACGTAAATATTAAGAGTATTAACATCAGTAGTTCTGATGGTATATTTGAAGGTATTATTACCCTTAAAGTACATAATGTCACATTCTTAAAAGAACTAACTGATAAACTTGGAAAAGTTGAAGCTATTTCATCAATTACAAGAACTTATAAACACTAGAAAATTAGTGCATCTTTATTGTATTTTTATTGATGCTAAATAAGGATTTTTTATAGTTTTGTGTTTTAATAGCGCAAAAGTGTCAAACAAGAAAATAATTGAAACTGTAACTGAAATATTCACAGAATATTTAGTTATTAATAAGCACAGGAAAACTCCTGAGCGTTATGCAATCCTAAACGAAATTTACGAATTTGAAAATCATTTTGATATAGAGTCAATGTACATTAAGATGAAGAATAAAAACTACCGTGTAAGTAGAGCAACTCTTTACAATACTGTTGATCTTCTACTAGATTGCCACTTAGTAAGAAAGCATCAGTTTGGAAAAGCACAAGCTCAATACGAAAAATCATATTCTAACAAACAGCACGATCATTTAATTTGCACAAATTGTGATAAAGTGATAGAGTTTTGCGACCCTAGAATACAAGGAATTAAGAATGTAATTGGAGAAAGTATGAAGTTTAAAATCAACAGACATGCATTAAATTTATACGGCATTTGCAATGAATGTCAAGACAATATAACTAATTAGAAATTTCAACAATAAATGAAAGCAGATGTATTATTAGGACTCCAATGGGGAGATGAAGGAAAGGGAAAAATTGTTGATGTTTTAACATCAAAGTATGATATTATTGCAAGATTTCAAGGAGGGCCTAATGCTGGTCACACTTTAGAATTTGATGGAATAAAACATGTATTACATACAATTCCTTCTGGAATTTTTCATACGGGAGTAATTAATCTTATTGGAAATGGCGTAGTAATTGACCCTGTTATTTTTCAGAATGAAATTATTGGAATCTCTAAGTTAAATATTGAAATGTCCGAGCTTTTAATTTCTAAAAAAGCACATCTAATTTTACCTACACATAAACTAATTGATGCTGCATCAGAAAAAGCAAAGGGAAAGGAGAAAATTGGATCAACACTTAAAGGTATCGGACCAACTTATATGGATAAAACTGGACGTAATGGTCTTAGAGTTGGTGATATCTCAGCACCTGATTTTAAAGAAAAATACGAAAAGTTAAAAAGAAAACACATTCAGATTCTTAACTTTTACGACTTTGAATATGAATTAGAAGAATTAGAAACTTCATGGTTTTCTAGTTTAGCAACTCTTAATAAATTCAAGCATATTGAAAGTGAGCATTACATACATAATGCCATGAGAGAAGGAAAGAAGATTTTAGCTGAGGGAGCTCAAGGAACATTATTAGATATTGATTTTGGATCTTACCCTTTTGTTACATCATCAAACACAATTACTGCTGGTGCTTGTACAGGGCTTGGAATTGCTCCTAATAAAATTGGAGAAGTTTTTGGTATATTTAAAGCTTATTGTACTAGAGTTGGTAGTGGACCATTTCCATCAGAGCTATTTGATGAAGTTGGTTCAAGATTAGCTAAAATTGGGAATGAATTTGGCGCCACTACTGGCCGACCAAGAAGATGTGGTTGGATTGATATTCCTGCATTAAAATACGCAATCAATGTTAATGGTGTAACTCAATTAATGATGATGAAAGCTGATGTTTTATCAGGAATTGACACTGTTAAAGCCTGTACACATTACGAATTAAATGGAGAGCAAATTGATTACTTACCATTTGAAGATAATGAAGGACTTACACCCTTTTACAAAGAGCTTGAAGGATGGGATACAGATCTAATGCAATTAGAAAATTTATCAGAAGCACCCAAACCAGTACATGATTATATTACTTGGTTGGAGGATGTATTAGAGACACCAATCTCAATTGTATCAGTAGGGCCAGATAGAAAACAAACTCTTTTCAGATAAATTTGAAATTTCTTTTCCATATTTTACTACTTTTACTGAGTATCAGTACTATTGCTCAGAACAGTAAAAAAATTGAAATATTAAATGCTGACAATACTTACGCTAATGCTAACATTCATCCTAACTATTGGCGTTTAATTGGGAGTGTTTCCTTTAAACAAAATGATGCAATAATGACTTGCGATTCAGCTTATCATTATACTGCTGAAAATAAAATGAAAGCCTTTGGGAAAATTAAAATTAACCAAGGCGACAGTATTACACTTACAGGGGAAATGCTTACTTATTTTGGGAAAGAGAACAAAGCTGACATAAAAGGAGATGTAGAGCTTATTGATAAACATATGACCTTAAAAACCGAGCAAGTATTTTACAATTTAAGCACGAATATTGCCTCCTATCCTTATAAAGGAACTATTATTGATAATAAAAAAACTATCAATTCTAAAAGAGGCGCTTACTATTCTAATATTCATAAGTTTATTTTTAAAGATTCAGTAGTTGTATTGGCTAAGGATTACAAAATACTTACCGATAATATGCACTATAATTCCAACAGTGAAGTTACTTACTTTTTTGGTCCTTCCTTTATAATTTCGGACACCAAAACTATTTATTGTGAAAACGGTTGGTACAATACCAAAAATAACATAGCACAGTTCAGGAAAAATTCTTATATAACTACTGATAACTACCTGCTAAAAGGAGATAGTCTATACTATAATAAAAACAAGCAATACGGAAAAGCATTCAGTAATGTAGAGCTTATAGATACAGTTGAAAACATTACTATATATGGAGAGATTGCTGAATACTTTGAAGCAGAAGAAAAAGTAATAATCAGTAAAAAACCTATATTGGAGTTACTGTTTGAAGAGGATACCCTATTTATGCATGCTAAGCAATTTGTTTCTCAGCAGAAAATAGGAGATAAAAATGTGCTTGCTTACAATAATGTAAAGTTCTTTAAAACTAATTTTCAGGGGAAATGCGATTCATTAACCTATAATTTTACGGACTCATTAGTTGAGATGTACAAAGAGCCAATATTATGGAGTAGTGAGTTTCAAATAACTGCTGACAGCATACAGTTCTTAGTCAAAAAAGGAAAGATTAGTATGATGTTCCTCCACCCTAGCCCAATGATAATAGCTCAAGAAGATTCATTGGATTACAATCAGATAAAAGGGAAAAATATGACTGCTTATTTTAATGATAATAAAATGAGGAGAATGGATGTAGAAGGAAACGGACAAAGTATTTTTATAGTAACTGATGAGGAAACAAAAGATAAAATGGGTCTCAATTATACTGAGTGCACTGATTTGATACTCTATTTTAAGGACAGTAAATTAGATGCTGTAAACTATGAAGTAAAACCCAACTCAGTAACTACACCTTACCAAGATGTAGAAGAAAAGAACCGCTACTTAAAAGGATTTAACTGGAGGGGAAGTGAACAGCCAAAATGCAAGGAGGATATTTTTATTGAATAACAAAAGAAGACCTTCTGTTTTCTGCCTTATTTTCTCCTAAAGGTTGAATCTCTCCATAACCTTTAAACCATAGAGTATTTGCAACTTTTGAACTGAGATATTCAAATACTACTTTGGCTCTTTTTTCTGATAGTCTTTGATTGTCAAATTCACTACCAACATCATCTGTATGTCCTTGTATTTCAATTTTAAGACTAGGGTTCTTTATAAGGTAGTCAATAAGATTATCAAGCTCAATATAAGATTCTGAATTTATCTCAGCTGAATTAGATTCAAAACTTACATTTTGTAAGACAACCTCGTCTCCTGCTTTTTGAGAAATAATTTCTTTTTCTAAGTTAGAAATCTGTTCAGCTTGAACCTGTTTTGGTAACTCAAAAACAAAAATATCTTCTTGCCCATGTCCAGATTGATCAGAAGTATAATAAGCAGTTTTCCCATCACTTGCAACTATTAAGGAATTCTCAGAATTATGAGTATTTATTGGAAAGCCCATGTTTTTAGGAGTATTCCATTGCTCATCAGTTTTCGTTCTTCTGCTTAGAAATAAATCATCACTACCCATACCTACATGCCCATCTGATGCAAAGTAAAGTGTTAAGTTATCAGGATGTAAAAAAGGAGACATTTCTGATTTAGAAGTATTGATACTACTACCTAGATTTTCTGCTTTTAAGAAACCTTCTTTTGTGATTTCTGAGCGCCAAATATCTTCTTGTCCCTCCCCTCCATTTCTACTACTTATAAAGTACAAATATTTTCCATCAGGAGAAAAACAAGCTTGTGATTCCCACTTTTTTGAATTAACATTTTTACCTAAATTATATTCTTTTGTCCAGCCATTTTTATCAGAATATTGCCTAATATATAAATCACATCCTCCAATAGAATTATCTCTATCACAAGCAGTATAGACATACATACTACCATCTGCAGAAACTGTAATTGCACCCTCATTATATTCAGTATTAAAAGGTAATTGACTCACTGATTGTTCGCTTATATCATAAAGAAATAAGTCTTCTTGATCTCTTTCTTTACTAGCTTCAATTCTTCTGGTAAATAGCAATTTCTCTCCATCAACAGAAATAGCATTTACATACTCACTCATCTCAGAATTAATAAGTGCTCCAATATTATTAAACTTAATATCAGTTGGGTTTTTAATTGCCTCAATTGCAAACTTGCAACTTTTCATTTTTAATGAAGTAGCCATTGAAACAATTTGATACTTATCATCACTATGATTTAAGGTACTTTTAAGATAGTAAAGAGCATCAGAATAATAGCCATTATTGTAATACAAATCAGCAACCACCTCAATTCCTTTCACATCATTAAGATTATACTCAGAATATACATTCAGCAAAAATTCAGCTGCTTTCTCAATGTTTTTTTCAGAAGCAAAAATACTTGCTAGCAATAAGTTTGGTTTGTTCCACTCAGCACTTTTATTAAGTATTTTAAAAGCTAATTGCTTTGCTTTTTCATTATTTCCTTCATTATAATATTTTACTGCTTTATCATATGTTTTATAATCCTTCTTTTGTGCAAAGGAAATGGTAGGCAATAAAAATAATATCAGAATAAAAATTCTCATTAAGGAATATTCATGTATTTATGGCTTTGCAAGGATATTGTCCAATCTTTATTTTCTTTTACAAAATCAATAATCATTGGGATAACTTGCTCACGCTTACTCCACTCAGCTTGCAAATATAACTTACAATCATCTAGCAAAGCTCTTTGCTCCTCTGCCCAAATAAAGTCATGTTTATTATTCACTATAATTTTTAACTCATTAGCAAGTGGTTTTATTGCATCTAAAGGGGCTTGCATCTTTTTAGGAGATAAACACACCCAATCAAAATCACCACTATAAGGATAAGCACCAGAAGTTTCTAAATGAACTTTATAACCTTCATTTTTTAAGGCAGTAGTAAGTTTTGACATATCCCACATTAAAGGCTCCCCCCCTGTAATTACAACTGTATTCACAGCGTATTCAGCAATGCCCTTAAGTATATCAGCAATGGTAGTTGGAGGATGCAAATCAGCATTCCAACTTTCTTTTACATCACACCAATGGCAACCAACATCACAACCACCAATTCGCAAAAAATAAGCTGCAGTACCTGAGAAATATCCTTCCCCTTGTACTGTGTAAAAAGCTTCCATTAATGGAAGCATTTCTCCTTTATCTACTAATGATTTTGTTGATATATCCATTTTACAAAAGTAACTTAATTTGTTAATGTAATAATTAGATAATGTGCTTATTTCGGATAAGGAAAAAAACTAGTAACAATCAACTAACAACTAGTAACTAACAGCTATATTTGTCAAAATAAATTTAAAGAAAGATGAGTAAGAAAATTATAGAATGTGTGCCTAACATTTCAGAAGGAAGAGATGAAGATAAAATAAGAATTATCTCGCAAATAGTGGAAGAAGTTGATGGTGTGAAACTCCTAAATGTTGATCCGGGAAAAGCAACTAACCGTACGGTAATTACCTTTGTTGGAGAGCCTCAACAAGTAATTGATGCTGCCTTCCTTTTGATACAAAAAGCACAGGAACTAATTGATATGAGCAAACACTCAGGAGAACACCCAAGAATGGGAGCTACTGATGTTTGTCCGCTAGTACCTATTGCAAATATTAGCATGAAAGAAACTGCTAAATGGGCACATAAACTAGGCGAAAGAGTAGGGACAGAGTTAGGAATTCCTGTTTACCATTATGAAGCAGCAGCAAAAGAAGAAAAAAGAGTAAACCTTGCAAACTGTCGTCAAGGAGAATATGAAGGCTTATCCAAAAAATTAGTGGATGCGGATTGGAAGCCAGATTTTGGTCCTGCTGAATTTAACAAAACAGTTGAAAAATCAGGAGCAACAGGTATTTCGGCTCGAGACTTTTTAGTCGCTTATAATGTGAATCTAAATACTACTTCAACCAGAAGAGCAAATGCAGTAGCTTTTGATATTCGTGAAGGAGGAAGGATTAAAAGAGAAGGAGGAACTCTATTAGGAAAAATAATGAAAGATGCAGATGGAAATCCTTTAAAAACTCCAGGACTTTTTAAAGCAGTAAAAGGAATTGGCTGGTATATTGAAGAATATGGAGTTGCACAAATTTCTTACAACTTAACTGACATTAACATCTCTCCTTTACATGAAGTATTTGACAAAACTTGTGAGCGTGCAATCGTTAGAGGTATGAGAGTAACAGGATCAGAATTAATTGGTTTAGTTCCTAAAAAAGTATTGATTGATGCTGGAAAACACTACCTTAAAAAACAAGAACGCTCTACAGGAATTAGCGAAAGTGAAATAATTAAAATCGCGATTAAAACTTTAGGATTAGATGAATTAACCCCTTTTATCGCTGAAGAAAGAATAATAGAATACATGTTGGAAAGTGATGCCAACAAGCTACTTGTAAACATGAGCCTTACTGGTTTTGCAAACGAAACAGCAAGTGAAAGTCCTGCTCCAGGTGGAGGTTCTATTGCTGCTTATTGTGGAGCTATGGGAATTTCATTAGGGGCAATGGTTGCGAACCTTTCTGCACATAAAAGAGGTTGGGATAACAGATGGGAAAAATTCTCAGAATGGGCAGAAAAAGGAATGGCTTACCAAAATACTTTGTTGGACTTAGTAGATGAGGATACCAATGCCTTTAATAAAATTATGGATGCTTTCCGTTTACCAAAAGATACTGAAGCGAATAATATAAAGAGACAAGAAGCAATACAAGCAGCAACCCAATATGCTATTACTACTCCTTTCAAGGTTATGGAAACAGCTTACAACTCAATGGAGGTAATGAAGGCCATGGCTGAATTTGGAAATCCTAATTCGGTAACAGATGCTGGGGTTGGTGCACTGTGTGCTAGAACTGCTGTAATTGGTGCTTTCCTGAATGTTAAAATTAACTGTGGCGATTGTGAGGACAAAGACTTTGTAGCTGATATTTTAGATAGAGGACAACAATTAGTTAATGATGCTTGTGCTTTGGAAGATGAGATTATGAAAATTACGAATTCGAAAATATAAAAACTATGTCAGAAGAAATGAAAGCTTGCCCAATATGTGAATCTCCTTATGGATATTGTACAGGTTTTGATTCCTACACTTGCCCAGAATGTTCAAATGAATGGAGTCCTAAGGAAGTAGAAATGGAAGGAGGAATAGTGGTATTGGACAGCAATGGAACTCGTTTACAAATTGGTGATAGCGTTATTGTTATCAAAAACCTTCCTGTAAAAGGTGCTCCTAAAACAGTAAAATCAGGTACTAAAGTAAAAAATATCCGCCTAACTGAAGGAGAACATAACATCAACTGTAAAATTGATGGATTTGGTTCAATGCAACTGAAATCAGAATTTGTAAAGAAAGGTTAATATGCCCGAAACCAAAAAACCAACTCTACACCCTAGAAACAAAAACAAAGGTCAGTATGATTTAAAGGCTTTAATAAAAGTTAATCCGGATTTAGCAAAGTATATAAAAACAAATAAGCTTGGAATAGATACTATTGACTTTACTAATCCTATTGCCGTAAAGCTACTTAACAAATCATTATTGAATCATTATTACGGAATTCAATTCTGGAAATTTCCTGACACTAACCTTTGCCCACCTATCCCAGGTAGAGCAGATTACATACACTACATGGCTGATTTACTGGGGAAAAATGACAACATTACTTGTTTGGATATTGGTGTTGGTGCAAGTTGTATTTACCCTATAATTGGGATAAGTGAATACAACTGGAATTTTATTGCATCCGATATTGACAGGAAATCAATTGCAACAGCTAAAAAAATAGTAAACTCAAATCCTAGCTTAAAAGACAAAGTTGACTTCCGTTTTCAAGAAAATAAAAACCAAATCTTTAAAGGTATTATTAATGAAGATGATAAAATGGACATAACAATTTGCAACCCTCCATTTCATGCTTCAAAAAAAGATGCAGAAAAAGGAAGTATGCGAAAAGTAAGGAACCTTACAGGTGAAAAATTAAAAATAGTACAGCTTAACTTTTCTGGAATGGTAGATGAAATGATTTATGAAGGAGGAGAAAATCAGTTTATACAGAATATGATTATTGAAAGTGTAAACTATGCTGAAAACTGCCTATGGTTTAGCTCCTTAGTTTCCAATGAAAGAAACTTAAATAGGTTTTACAGTTCATTGGAAAAATATGGAGCAAAAGATGTAAAGACAATTCACATGACTACAGCTAATAAAATTAGTAGAATTGTTGCTTGGACTTTCCAATCAGAAGAAAAGCAGAAACAATGGAAAAAGAAATAACTAATTTCTTCTTTTTAACATCTTTACGCAAAGTATGAGCTGGAAAATAAAAATACTATGCTTAGCATAAGACTTTATTTTTAACTAATTATCTTTGCAACATACTAACCAATACATATTTATTAATGAAAAAAATATTTTACACTTTATTAACCGTTTCTATCATCTTTGCTGCCTGCAAAAAGGAAGAGGAAAACTCTATTGCTGCACCAACTGTTGGAATTGTAGGAGGAGCTTGGATTACAGACTCTGAAGAAATAACAATGCATGCAGTAGTTTCTATGGGTGGTATAGTTGTGATGGACACAACTATTACTGAAATAGAAACAAATCAAGATTCAATGGAGACTGTAATACAAAAATTCTGGGACAATGGTGATTTTAACGCATGGGACAATAATAATAATCTTGTTGATATTGGTACTTGGGTGCAATCAGGCACTACTGTAACCATAACAACAGATACGGTAATTGTTGGGGAAATAATATCAGTAACTAAAACAAATTTAGTACATACAGTTGAAGGTACTGATAATTTTACTGAAGATGGTCTTGATTATGATGTCGACTATACTTTCACAGCCAATCATACTAGAGATGAAAATGGATTTACTACTAACAACACAAACCAAAGAAAAGAAAATACTTCTTGGATTAACAAAAGAAGATTAATGAATATTATTAAGCGTTAATTTCAAACAAATAAGCAACCTCTGTGCTTACATCATAAAAAGGAATGTCCAAACTAAGGCATTCCTTTTTTATTTGTTCGCTTTTGGTTTTAGATACTGATGAATTAATACTTTTTGTAATTTGGTAGAATGTTCGAAAGAAAAGAACTCAGTTTCTTCAACTCTTTTAACAGGAATAATACCACTTACAGCATTAGTAATAAATATTTCATCTGCATTTAAAATTACTTTTTTTGATAAGGAATTTTCAATTACATTCTCATTATTCAAAACCCATCCCCTCATGGCACCGCTTACACACCCATCACTTAAAGCAGGAGTATAAATAATATCTTCTTTAACTATAAAAATATTAGAGTTGGAACATTCAATCACTTTATCATCCGTGTTAAATAAAATAGCATTTTCAAAATTATTCTCTCTTGCATAAATTGATGACAATACATAAACTAATGCATTACATGATTTAATTGTTGAAAGCTTATTTTTGGTTTTAATCTCATCAGTATAAAAACAAAGTTTAACTGGTTTTACAACATTAAACCCTTCTCCTTTATTTGTGATAATTAAAAGATTTACTTCTGATGAAAATGGTAAATATTTTCCTTTAGAATCTCTACTAAAATGTAATTTGACCGTACCATTAAAAATTTTGTTCTTTATAAGCAGTGTTTCTATAACTCTACTGAGTTCCTTCTCGCCATAATTAAAATCTAATGATAAAATAGAACAAGATTCTATTATCCTTAAATAATGAACAGAGAAATTAAAAATATTAGAATTTATAATCTTAACGGTCTCAAAAAAACCATCACCATAATTAAATGCTCTGTTTTCAATTGAAATTTTCACATCACTTGAATCAACATATTCTGAATTATAAAATACAATACTCATACAAAATTATTAGAAATGCGAACTTATAAAAAAAGCCGAGCAAATGCTCAGCTTTTCTTTAATAAATTCAAATTTCACTAAGCTGTAACACCCATTTTATCAGCCATTAATTTTCCAATTTCAGCAGGAGATTCAGCAACAGTAATTCCACATTCTCTCATAATAGCCATCTTAGCTTCAGCAGTATCTTCAGCACCACCAACAATTGCACCAGCATGTCCCATTGTTCTTCCTGCTGGAGCAGTTTGCCCAGCAATAAATCCAACTACTGGCTTAGTACCATTCGCTTTAATCCATTTAGCAGCATCAGCTTCTAATTGTCCACCAATTTCACCAATCATAATAATTCCATCAGTTTCTGGGTCATTCATAAAAAGCTCAACAGCTTCCCTAGTAGTTGTTCCAATAATTGGATCACCACCAATACCAATTGCAGTTGAGATTCCCATACCTGCTTTTACCACTTGATCAGCAGCTTCATAAGTTAAAGTTCCTGATTTTGATACAACACCAATTCTACCTTTTTTGAAAACAAAACCTGGCATAATACCACATTTTGCTTCATCAGGTGTAATAACACCAGGACAGTTAGGCCCTACTAATCTACAATCCTTATCAGATAGATATTCTTTAACAATAATCATATCTCTTGTAGGAATTCCTTCTGTAATACAAATGATTACTTTTATTCCTGCCTCAGCAGCTTCCATAATTGCATCAGCAGCAAATGCTGGTGGTACAAATATCATTGAAGTATTAGCACCTGCTTTTTCAACAGCCTCAGTTACTGTATTAAAAACAGGTCTATCTAAATGAACTTGACCTCCTTTTCCAGGAGTAACACCCCCTACTACATTTGTTCCGTACTCAATCATTTGTCCTGCATGAAAAGTTCCTTCAGTTCCTGTAAAACCTTGTACAATTATTTTTGAATCCTTATTAACTAATACGCTCATTGATTTGTTTTTTAATTTGGGTTGCAAAATTAGAACATTATGGCTATTAACAAAGGATTTTAAATACTTTTGCAGCATGAATAATTTATTGCAGGAAGATACTATTTGTGCACTAGCTACAGGAGGGGGTTTAAGTGCTATTGCTATCTTAAGATTATCAGGAAAAGAAGCTGTAAAAATTACAAATGCTGTTTTTAGCAAAGATATTTTAGCTTCAAAATCCCATACCATTCATTTTGGAACAATATCCGATAGCACTAAAATTATTGATGAAGTATTAGTTAGCATTTTTAAAGATGGAAAATCATATACAGGAGAGGAAACAGTAGAAATATCATGCCATGGCTCTACTTTTATACAGAATAAATTATTGCAACTATTCATAACTGAAGGATGTAGAATGGCAACTGCTGGTGAGTTTACTATGCGAGCTTTCAGAAACGGAAAATTAGATTTATCACAAGCAGAATCAGTTGCTGACTTAATAGCTTCAGAAAGTGAAGCTGCCCACCAAACTGCACTAAAACAACTAAGAGGAGGATTTTCAAACAAACTACAAGAACTAAGAACAAAACTCATTGATTTTGCAAGTTAATAGAACTTGAACTTGACTTTTCAGAAGAAGATGTTGAGTTTGCCGATAGAAAACAATTTGAAACTCTATTAGCTGCTATAAAAGAAGCATTAGAGAAATTAGTTCAATCGTTTAAATTAGGGAATGTAATTAAAAACGGAATTCCAGTTGCTATCTTAGGAGCACCAAATGTGGGAAAATCTACCCTATTGAATACGCTACTGAATGAAGATAAAGCAATTGTATCTGATATTGCAGGAACTACCCGTGATGCTATTGAAGACGAACTAAATATTGAAGGTTTTAAATTCCGATTTATAGATACAGCAGGAATTAGGGAAACTACTGATACTGTTGAAAATTTAGGAATTAAAAAATCATTAGAAAAAGCAGGAATAGCAAATATTATTTTATTCCTCATTGATGCTGATGCTGACTTAGACTATCAATTGCTAGAGTTAGAAAAAATAAAAACTAGTGCTGGTGATAAATTATTACTAGTGATTAATAAAATAGACTTAAACCCTGATATTAAGGATAACTTTAAAGATGCTCTTTTCATTTCAGCAAAGAAGGATGAGGGCATTAAAATACTTAAAGAAAGGTTGTTAACTTTTGTAAATACGGAACAACTTTCCAATAATGAAACGATAGTAACTAACCTTAGGCATTATGAGGAATTACAACTTACATTACACGAAATCAATTCAATTATTAATGGGTTAAATTCTGGATTAACAGGCGACTTTTTAGCCGTCAATATCCGTCAATCTCTCTTTCATTTAGGAAGCATAACTGGGGAAGTTACTACCGACACCCTACTCGGTAATATTTTTGGAAAGTTCTGTATCGGAAAGTAACGTTATTTGCTTTTATTATCCATTTTACTACTTATCCTCAGGTACATTAACCATTATTTACTGACAAGTTGATAAGTAGCTGCTTTTGTTTGCTATTTTTTTGTTGCTGATTTTTAATTTTATTCATATTAATCAAAAACAGCAACAAAAAATGACTATAACATTAAGGAAACGTAAATTAAAAAAAGGGAGAATTAAATTATATCTTGATATTTATAAAGGATATACTAAATCAGAGGATGGAAAAATTCTCTCTATAAGAGATTATGTGGAATTAGACCTTTATTTGTATGAAAAAGCAAATAACCACACTAAGAAGCAACATAATAAACAAATGCTTCAATTAGCTAACTCAATTAAAGCTCAAAGAGAGCTCGATATTCAAAGCGGAAAATATGGCTTTAATAGTAAGGTAAAATCTAAAGCTAACTTTATTGAATACTTTAATAAACTAACTGAAGAAAGATTTGAAAGTGAAGGTAATTATGGTAATTGGAAAAGCACATTAAAACATCTTATTGGATATACTTCAGGAAAAGTTTGTTTTAATGAAATAGATGAACAATTTTGTGAGAATTTTAAGAAATATCTAGTAAGTAAGCCACTAAAGAAAAATGGTGGACACCTATCAACATCTTCTATTGCATCATATTTTAACAAATTTAGAGCGAGTTTAAAGCAAGCAGTAAAAGAACGCATAATATCATACAACCCAAGCACTGAGATTAAACTTCCTAAAATAATTGAAAAAGACAGACAATACCTTACTTTAGAAGAACTTCAAAGATTGGATAAAGCAGAATGTAGATACCCTGTTTTGAAAAGGGCTTTCTTATTCTCTTGCCTTACAGGATTAAGATTTGGGGATGTTGAAAGTTTAACTTGGAGACAAATAAAAATATTTGATAATCAAGTAAAAATTCATCATCATCAAGAAAAAACAAAATCACTTGAGTATCTTGATATAAATAATCAAGCTTTAGAATATCTAGGCAAAAGACAAAATGATGATGATTTAGTATTTATAGGACTTAGGTATTCTGATTACGTTAATGTAGCATTACTTCAATGGGTTTTAAGGGCAGGAATAACAAAACATATTACCTTTCATTGCAGTAGACATACATACGCCACTCTTCTACTAACGTATGATGTAAAGTTATTTACTGTAAGTAAACTATTAGGGCATAAAAACATTAAAACCACACAAATCTATGGTAAGATAATTGATAAAAAGAAAAGAGAAGCAGTTAATAAACTTCCACAGATAAAAATATAACCAAAATACTTTTCAACATCATTTATCTGATTAAAAAGCAATTAAATAGATACAATCAGTATCTAAAAAACAAATAAAAACAACTTCCGTCTATTATATATAGAAAATAATAAATAATAGAAAATGAAAGAAACTACTGAACAAATTTTAAGCAAACAAATTGAAGCGTTAAAGTTGAAAATTGAGAGTATTGAAAAACTCTTTTTAACTCAAAAGAATGTATTGAACTTCTCTGAAGTAAAATCATACACTAAGCTATCGGAAAGTTATTTGTATCAACTTACTTCAAATGGAGGAATACCCTGCTATAAGCCAAATGGGAAGCTACTATACTTTAAAAGAGAAGAGGTTGAGGAATGGATGCTAAGTAATAGAAGAGCAACAAATATAGAGTTAGATGAACTTGCCTCAACTCATATCTCTATAGCGTAGTAGAAGGACATAAATAGCAATAAGTGTTGGGTGTTTCACCCTTTAATACTTGCTATATCTAAAACTTAAAGTAAATAAATATAAACAACTAAAAATCAATAAATTATGTACACACAACAACAAAGACAAACTGTAATGAATTATGCTAATTGGTTAGCAGAAACTAAGTGGGATATATTCTCAACTATAACCTATAGATATGATGTTAAAGCTAAGCAGAACTATAAAGTTATGACTGACTTAGAAAGACACTTAATGACCTTAGACAAACCTTTTAATATGTTTTGGGTTACAGAGTTCACTAACTATGACTATAGCACTCATAACCACCTCTTAGTTAAAGGAGACATTGTAGGAGATATAAACTATCATCTAAAGTCTAAAAGCCTTATAGGAGATCACGTTAAACACTTGCCTTATGAGAAGGGTGCTAGTATGTATGTAGCTAAGTATATCTGTGATACTAAGACTAATTGGGGAATAGTGAATAATATTTCTTAAGTTTACAGACTTTAAAACAATAGATTAACAAACAACTAAGATTATGAAAAAACTACTACTTATATTACTTTGCTTACCTATGATTGGGTTTGGGCAGAGTTGGGAGCGTTTCATCTCAATAGCAGACAGTAATAGTTACAGTTGTGTTTATGGAGAACAAACGCAAGATGGAGGATATATTATTACAGGTGGGGTTTCTAATTCGCCAACTAGTTTAGGCTCCCCAAATGACCATTTGTTTTTGTTAAAAATAAATAATCAAGGAGATACGGTTTGGAATAAAACATATCCAAATATAAATGGAATAACAAATGGATTATGTGTAAGACAAACTTTTGATAGTGGATTTATCATATCTGCTTACGAAGAAATAATTATAGATTCTATAGGCTGTCATCTTATAATTAAAACAAATTCTTTTGGAGATACCTTATGGACTAAATATTATGATTGCAGCAACTCTATGCAAAATGGAGGTTATATCGAACAAACTACAGATAGCGGCTTTATAGCTAAACTTAACGGATACATAATCAAAACAGATTCTCAAGGGGATAGTTTATGGTCTAAAAATTTTCAGGGGATATCCTTATGGGGAAGAACTATAAATCAAACGAGCGATGGAGGATACATTTTTATTAGTACAGCACTAAACCTATCTACTTTTACTTCTGAAACATATTTAACTAAATTAAACTCACTAGGAGATACAATTTGGATGAAACTATTTAACTATGATGCTGCAGCATCTGTAGAACAAACTTCAGACGGAGGCTATATCATATCAGGAAATAAAAATTTTATATTTGGACAACCAACCATTCCATATTTAACTAAAACAGATTCTCTCGGAAATATTATTTGGACAAAAACATACTCATTTTACCAAGGTATTGTGAATATAAGCTCTTCTCAACAAACTTCTGATGGTGGTTATATAAGTTCAATATGGCAAATGGATACAATTTCATACGAAACAGATATTTTATTACTTAAAACAAATAGTCTTGGAGACACAATATGGACTAATAGAATTAAAGTTGGAGATAGTTTACAAGACCTCGCTCATATTGAACAAACTATAGATGGAGGATATTTTCTAGTTGCTAGTATTGAAGGGGCTGTAACAAAAGAAATTGGGAAGGGAATAATTTACTTAATTAAAACAGATGGAAATGGAAATATCACTTCAACTTTTCTTATTCATACAACAAAAACCTCAAAAGCAAAACTTATTAAAATAGTAGACCTATTAGGAAGAGAAACAAAACAAACCAATCAACCTCTCTTTTACATCTATGATGATGGAACAGTAGAGAAAAGAATAGTTATTAAATAAACGATTAACAATGAACTAAGATGAAAAAATTACTATTTATATTACTGTGCTTGCCTTTACTATTTAGTTCTTGTATTGATTTGGATGGAATACAATCAAAAGCAGAAGCAAATAAAGCAAAATACTCTAAGAATTATTTAGATTTAAAGATACCTAAGATTAATTATAATAATAAAAATGAATTAGATAGCTTAATTAAGATAACTCCTATTTCGAAAGACACAATATTTCTTGGCTTTATTATAGGAATGAATAAAAATGAATATAAAAGTCAAATTAAAAAACTACGCAACGAAGGAAAAACTATTACATATTCAAATTCAAATAGTTTTACAAGTGCTTATGGAACATTTAATCTTGGAGGAGGATATACGTTTGAAACCTCTATTTCACTTCAAGAAGGTAACAAAACAATTACAGGTTATGGAAGTTATTTTTTAGAGCCTAGTTATAATAATAATGGAGAACTAGCTAAATTAAATATTTTGCCAATTGAAAAATGGGATGAGACTAGAATTGGTTATAAAAATAAGGGGTGGCTAGAAAACAATATTCTAAAAAACTCAGAACGTATTAGAAATAATTATTTTAAAGAAGTAATTGAAGAAAATAATCTTATTTCATCTTCATTAGCATTGTTGCGTGTAAAGAATAATGTTCTAATATTTGAGTCATCACCAATTATCTCTTATGTAGACCTTAAAACATTTTATTTAGAACTATTAGTTAAAGCTATTGAAAGAGATATTAAAATTAAAGAAAGTAAAAAAGTTACATTTTAAAACAATAAACAAAGATGAAAAAACTACTTTATTTTATTCCATTCTTATTCTTGTCTTGTGCAGACCCTGACGTTGATACATTGACACTGCAATCAGTTTATGCAGAAATAGAAATTATAAATTGTCAAAACAGCACTTTTAATATTTGGGGTTCAGGAGGTACTGAGACAATAAATTGTAGTGGAAGCAACTATATACATACAACAAATTTATATCAAGCAAGTGTAATTGAAAATACTTCTTTTGGCTTTGCGCTTCAAGTTGTACTGACTTCAGTTCCAATAAACTGTATTGATATTATCACAAGAGTGTATCATAATGGTGTTTTATACGAAACAAGAAATTATTCAGTTGGTGGCTATGTTGGGGGTGCGATGTGTGCAAACATTGGTGGGTTTACTGAGGGGTATTCTATAATAGCTAATTAACTGTATAATAATCTTCAAGAGTACAGACTTTAAAACAATAGATTAACAATAAACTAAGATGAAAAAAATACTACTGATATTACTTTGCTTTCCTATGATTGGGTTTGGGCAAAATGTAAACATACCTGATGCTAACTTTAAAGCATATTTAGTTGGGAATACAGCTATTAATACAAATGGAGATGCTGAAATACAACTAAGTGAAGCCACTGCCTTTAATGGGGGTATTTTTTGTATTAATATGAATATTGCTGATTTAACAGGAATAGAAGCCTTTACTGCTTTAACTGATTTGTATTGTTATTATAATCAACTCACAAGCCTTGATGTAAGTCAAAATACTAATTTAACTTTAATGTGGTGTGATTATAATCAACTCACAAACCTTGATGTAAGTCAAAATACTGCTTTAACTAATTTGCAATGTGGTAATAATCAACTCACAAGCCTTGATGTAAGTCAAAATACTGCTTTAACAGTTTTGGTTTGTGATACGAATCAGCTCACAATCCTTGATGTAAGAAATGGAAATAATACAAATATGTATTTGAATGCCTATACAAACCCTAATCTTTTTTGTATTAATGTAGATAATACGACTTGGTCAACAAGCAATTGGACAATGATAGACCCTCAACATTACTTCAGTAATAACTGTAGTCCAAATAGTGTAGAAGAACACTCTATCAACAAAGAACTTCTTAAAGTAACAGACCTATTAGGTAGAGAAACAAAACAAACAAATCAACCCATACTCTACTTATACGATGATGGAACAGTAGAGAAAAGAATAGTTATAGAATAAATCAATAGATTAACAATGAAAAAACTACTACTCATATTACTTTGCTTGCCTGTGGTAAGTTATGGTGAATATTTAAATAATTTTATTGACAATATTATAGAACAAGAAAAATTAAGTAATAAAAAAAATTAATACTATTATGAAAAAACTACTACTTATATGATTAGAAATATTTTAGCTGTTTTAGTTGGTTTAGTAGTTGGTAATATAGCAATTATGGGGTTGCATTATTTAGGAATGGTATTCTATCCTTTGCCTGAAGGCGTAAAAATGAATGATATGAACGCAATTGCTGAATATATTAGTATAGCACCACTTGGGTCTTTGTTATTTGTAATGTTCGCTCATATAGGGGGAACCTTTATTGCAGGTATTTCTACTACATTAGTAAGTAAAAATATCATTCCAATTTATATAATAGGTAGTTTTTTCACTTTAGCAGGTATTTACAATTTATATATGCTACCACACCCATTATGGTTCAATATTGAGATAATATTCTATTTTCCTGCTGCTATATATAGTCATAAGCTAATCAATAAACAATAGATTAACAATAAACTAAATATGAGACAAGTATCAATTCTAATCTTTGCCCTATTTTTCCTTAGTTCTTGCGAAAAGGAAACTTTTGTTGACTATTATATCGACAATCAATCTTCGAGTGTTATTTCAGTTGACGGCACAAACATTATTGCCTCAAGCGACATTGACAAAACGATTAATCCGAACGAAAAAAAAGACGTTGCAGTTTGGAGTAAACGTGGAAAACAAACAGATTTTTTTGAACCAACTTCAATGTTCGGGAATGACCTAATTATTACAAATGCTTCAGGAGATACGTTGGCAAAAGATTATAAATTATTATCCAATTGGACTTCTGATGTTGATGACCAAAGAACAGTAGCAAATCACGAATACATTTTAGTCATTACTGACGCTGACTTTTAAAAGAAGAATTTGAAATCCTGCTGTTAAAAACTTCCCATTTATTATAAAACAAATAAATGAGCATATTTTCTATTATATACTAAACGATATAATATGCCATTTAAGAAAGGAACAAGCGGAAACCCTATAGGAAGACCTAAAGGTTCAGTAAGCACTACTTCTAAGCTCATTAGAGAGCATATAAGCCAAGCAATTGACGGAAACAAGATAATGGAGATGTTAGATAAGATAGACAGTCCTACAGAGTATATTAACGCCATCTCAAAACTCCTTCCTTATTCAATTGGAAAGGTAAAAGCTTATGAAGAGATTGAGGAAAGAGAGCCTATTAGTATTAACATTAACTTTGTAGATACTGAAGCTGAGGAAGATGAATAGACCTCCTTCCCTATTCTATTTGCAAAAAAGAGGAAGAAAATGTAAAACTAAACTTCATAGTTATTAACTTTGCAAGAACTAGAAAGAGTGCTTTTTGTTGCTGATTTTCAGTTTTATATTAAAAAAAGATAGTTAAGTCACTATAAATAAGATAGTTATATAAAATACTTTACTTTCTGTATCGGAAAGTAACGTTATTTGCTTTTATTATCTATTTTACTACTTATCCTCAGGTAAATTATCTATCATAGGTGACCAAGTTAAGCAATAGTGATAATTGAGGAATTATAAAGAAACAATTCTTAAGCTAGAACATTACTTTATAAAACACATATATAGCTATAGCTGAAAACGTTGCAAATACAAAAAACTTGGCATAGTCTCTAGCATTCATACTACCATCATCTTTATTAATTTCCATACGTAAATTTAAGTACACTTATGATATGTAAGACTTTAGGGTATTATAGTTATTAACATTAGAGTTGTTATTTATTACAACTTTATGAATAACCATAAAGTCTAAGAAAAAGACAAGGGAGCTAATTTTTATATTGCTAAATAAATTTATAAAGAGGTTGATTATGATATCTTTGGACTTTAAAACAATAAATTAACAATAAATTAAGATGAAAAAACTACTACTTATATTACCTGGCTTATCTTTGGTAATTTGTGCTTCATTTCCAATATCAAGTAGTGTAGTTGTTAATTCTGAAACTTCAACTGATTCTTGGCTACCATTAATTATCTCTTTTTGGTTATTAGTAATTATTATTCCAATTTTAATAATCAGATTTATTAGCAAAAGAATATTAAAAAAAATAAAACAATAGATTAACGGTACTATGACAAGATTCTTTTCAAAGAGGATTTAATTTGATTTACAAGCCTTCTTAAACTGTACTTAGGTATTCCTATTAAAGCATAAAGACAATCTAGCAAAGCTTTTCTTAGTAAGAAAATAAATTTAGATTCTTTATTCTGTTCAATATAATCTTTAAATATTATAGAATTATTCAATTCTTTTGAAAATAAGTAAAGTTGGAAATCTGAAAAATACTCATCAATATCATATATACTTTCAGTTAGTTTATCTCCAATTCTAGAGTGATGTTCTTGTTCTTCACCATCAGAAGAAACAGGGATATTTTTCTTTGAAATTTTTAAAAACTTACTGTTAACAACTGACGAATCAACTTCTAAGAATTTAAAAACCTTTGTTATAACTGCTAAAGGATCAGATAATAAGTCCTCATACCTAATTGTAAGTAATGAATTATTATTCTTTGATTGAAACGAAACCAACTCATACTCTACCCTCCTTACATATTTAATATAAGTAAGTAATGAAAAATTACTAATCTGACAATTTTTTAATTTTTTAAACCTAGAAATAGCTGAAAAATAAGGATTTCTAATAATATTTATAACATTAATATCAGGAAACATTTTAGAAATAGCATTCAATCTTATTACATGACTTGGAGATTTTTCAGCCCAATATTTTTTACCCAGTATGTTAGAATAAGTAGATAATAAGAAATCAAAATATTCAGCAACTGTTTCAATATTAGATAAATCTTTTTCAAGTTGAGGATCATTTAATAAATCGGGAACTTCAGATTCTGTTTTAAAAACATGATCCAACAGTTGCAAATTATACTCTTGGTTATTCGAAAGCTGTAAATAATTATGATGAAAAAATTGTGTCTCTCCTATACAAGCAATATCTGGATGATTGTTAATAAGTAAACGCAATAAAGTTGTTCCAGAGCGAGCAGCTCCCACAACAAATATTCCTTTTCTCTCTACTATTCCTTTCTTTAAAGGAGCTAATCTTCCCATTACACAAACATACAAATAAAATCAAACCTTTTGAATTATCAATACTATCCAAAAATCATAAAAAAAGTTAGTTAGTGTTTACTAACTTTTTATATTTTTGCAGACGTGATTTTTACAAAAAGGCAAATAGAAATAATTGATGCATCAAAGGATTTGATTGGTGAAAAAGGCGTACAGAACCTTACCATTAAGAATCTTGCTAAAAAGATGTCCTTTACTGAACCCGCACTTTATCGTCATTTTAAAGATAAAACTCAGATACTAAGTGGACTTCTACTTTTTCATAGAAAGGCAATAAAAAATGGAGTTTTTAAAATTTTAGATTCTGATAAAAATGCTTTAGAAAAAATTGAAGCGGTTTTAAAATTCAAATTTGCACACATAGAGAAAAATCCTGCACTTGTAATGGTAATTTTCTCAGAAACTTCATTTCAATATTGCTCGGTACTATCTAAGGTGGTAAGGAAAATTTTAGATCAAAGAAAAAAGAAAATTATCTCATTAATTGAGAACGGGCAAAATGAAGGAAATATTCGTACAGATATTAATTCTCAGCAACTTGCTACTATTGTACTTGGAGGAATTAGAACAACTATTTTATCTTGGAGGCTTTCAGGCTTTGAATCAGATTTAAAAACTGAAGGAGAAAAATTATGGGAAACACTAGAAATATTATTTAAAAAATAAACTATGAATTTATTAGCAATAACCTTAATACAAAAAATTATAACTAAACAACTATGAACATCAGAAAAACATTAATCATAATAGTAAGTATTGTCATCCTACTTTTATTTGGGCTAGTTTCGTCTATCAGCTATAATTCTGGAATGAGTTATGGAGTAGATAATGCTGAAACAATTAGAGCTTCAAAAGCTAAAGCTGAAGAAACACATGAACAGCTTGTAAAATCTGTGCTTGTTACAAAAATTACAAATTCTCAAATTAAGAATAAAATTAACAGTTCTGGTAGAGTTGTTTCTTTGAATAATATTACAATTTCTTCTGAAGTACAAGGAAGATTAATTGGAGTTAATGCCTTTAAAAAAGGAACTGAAATTAAGAGAGGTGATGTGATTTTCTCAGTTAAAAATACAGATATAAAACATTTAATTGATGCAAAGAAAAGTAGATTTATGAGTTTAGTCTCATCAAATTTAGCTGACATTAAACTGGATTACAATACTGAATACCCCAAATGGGAAATCTTCTTTAATGCTATAAATATTGAAAATAATTTACCTGATTTTCCAGAAATGAGGAGCGCAAAAGAGAAAAATTATATTATTTCTCGTTCAATTTTAGCTGAGTATTTATCAATAAAATCTGATGAAGAAAAATTAAGTAAATACACTGTTTATGCTCCATTTGATGGAACTATAACAAAGTCTTATTCTGATATTGGCGGGAATGTAAATCCAGGAAGTCCTGTTATTGATTTTATCAGAAAAGGTAAAATGGAAATTGAACTTTCTGTTAATACCTCTGAAATTAACTTTATTAATATTGGTGACAAAGTAAATTTTATTGAAAATGGAAATACTTATAAAGGACAAGTTATCAGAAAAGGGAATTTTGTAAACTCAAGCACTCAAAATATCTCAGTATTTACATCAATAGATGTTGATGAAAATTCTTTATACAATGGCATGTATGTAAATGCAACTATCATTACTAAAGGAATTGATAATGTTTGTAAATTACCAAGAAGATCAATTTTTAAAAAAAACAAAGTTTTTATAATAAACAAGAACAATGAATTAAAAATTAAAGAAGTAAATATCATTTCTTATCAAGGTGATGATGTAGTAGTTGACAATTTATCAAACAATACATTAATTGTAAATGAACCACTTGTAAATATAAATGAGGGAACAATTGTAAAACCAATAAGCAAGTAAAATGAGAAAATTAATTTCCTATTTTATAAAGTACCCTATTTATGCTAATGCAATTATTATAATCACTGCAATAGCAGGAATTTTGAGCTTTACAATGATGCCTAAATCATTTTTCCCTGAGCTACCACCAAATAAGATATACATAAATGTTTCTTACCCAGGAGCATCTCCTCAAGAAATAGAACATGGAATCACCACTAGAATTGAAGAGTCTTTAAATGGCATTGAAGGTGTGGAAGAAATCACATCAACATCATCTGAAAACATTTCAAATATCACTGTAGAAGTAGGTGCTGGTTTTGAGATTGATGAGATATTACAGAACGTAAAGAATTCTGTAGATGAAATTAATTCATTTCCTAAAGGAGCAGAAAAACCATCTGTAGAAAAACAAAAAAGTAGAGGAATGGGAGGTATGGGTAATATGGTAGGCTATTACGCTCTTACTGGACCTAATGATCTCTTTTTATTAAAAGAAAAATCTGATAAAATTGAAAAAGCATTATTAAATGCAGAAGATATAAGTCAAATACAAGTGATTGGCTATGCTCCTATTATTATTTCAGTAGAAATTGATGAAACAGCTTTATTACGACACAACATTAGCTTTGATGACATAAGCAATGTAATTAAACAGAGTAATATTGATATTTCAGGAGGAAGTGTAAAAACACAAAAAGAAGAAATAATTATTCGTTCTAATAACAGAAAAACTTCAAAAGAAGGAGTTGAAAATATTGTAATTATTGCGAACAAAAATGGTGACATATTAAAACTCAAAGATATTGGAAGTGTAAATTTAGAATTTTCTGATATACCGATGAAATCATATGTTAATGGTAAAAGAGCAATTAGTTTCCTTATTAAAAAAACACCTGAAGAAGATATTAAAGAGATTGCTAAATCAGTACAAAAATATATTTCCAACTTCAATAAAGAAAATCCAGAATATAAGATAATTACATTATTTCAATTTGCAGACATGCTAGATCAAAGAATAGCAACTCTCAGCGAAAATTTAATACTAGGATTATTATTAGTATTAATTATTCTAGGATTCTTTCTTTCATTTAGATTATCAATGTGGGTAGCATTTGGGATACCTTTCTCATTTGTTGGAATGATTGCTATTGGAATATTCTATGGAATGACTATAAATATGATATCATTATTTGGAATGATATTAGTTGTAGGCATCTTAGTGGATGATGGCATAGTAATTGCAGAGAATATATATGCTCATTTTGAAAAAGGAAAATCTCCAATGCAATCTGCTCTAGATGGAACAATGGAAGTGGTAACTCCTGTCTTCACATCAGTTATTACTACTGTATTTGCTTTCTCCACATTACTCTTTGTAGGCGGACAAATGGAAATGATGCAAGAGATGGCTTTTAGTGTCATTGCAGCGCTTCTATTTTCATTAATTGAAGCATTTTTAATACTACCAGCTCACTTATCATCTAAATCAGTGCTAGAAAAAGATACTACATCATATTTTAGCAAAATTAAAGACAAAGTAGAGGAAAGAGTCATCAGCATGAGAAATGCCTACACTAAGTTAAATACAAAATTCATTAATAACTATCGCAAACATGTTTGGACTCCAGTCTTACTAATTATTATTGTAATAGGTATGAGTGCATCTGGGCTAATTAGGTACACTTTTTTCCCATCTGTTCCTTTCAATGAGGTAAAGATTGAGTTTTGCTATAAACCTGGGGAAAGGGAATTTAGAACTGAAAACTTTCTTTGGTACGTTGATTCTATAATCAAGGATTATAATCATGAATTAATAGAAAGATTTAATGATACAATATTTACTGACGTATCTTTAAATATTGGCTTTACTGAAGATCTAGGAGTGTCAGGATCTCACGCAGGAGGATTACGACTAGCAATTAAAGAAAATGACTTAATTTCAACAATAGAAATATCAAATGAACTGCAAAAAAGAATAGATCCAGACTCTATTGCCATGATGGAAAAGATATCAGTTGGAGGGTTTCAACAATTTGGAAAAGCTGTCTCTATATCATTACAATCAGAAAATGATAAAGAATTGAATAATGCTGCAAATTGGTTAAAAGAAAGAATTAAATCAATCAACATGGTAAAAGAAGTCATGGACAATGCAGGAGTTGGGAGTCGAGAAATTCATATCAAACTTAAAGAAAAAGCGTATGCGCTTGGACTAAACCAAGCTAATATTATGAAACAAATACGACAAGGTTTCTTTGGAGAAGAAGTACAGCGTCTTATTATTGGAAGAGACGAAGTGAAAATATGGCTAAGATATCCAGAAAAAAATAGGAATAGTATTGATGATCTTGACAAAGTAAAAATAAAGACTATTAGTGGAGAAATGTATCCCCTTCAGGAGCTTGCAAGTTATCAGTTTAAAAGAGGGAAAGTTAATATAAATCATATAAATGGAACTAAAGAAATACGTGTTGATGCTAATCTCTACAATTCAGAATTCTCAGCAGATGTGAATGAAAAAATTGAGCGAGAGTATTTAAAGATTATGAAAAATGAATTTCCCCAAGTGACATATAAAATAATGGGGCAAGCTGAAGAAGCTGCTGACAGTGGGAGAAGATTAGGAATTGCATTTTTAATAAGCTTAATACTCATTATACTTACCATATCGCTAAACTTTAAATCATTCTACCAAGCAAGATTAATTCTAATGGTTATTCCTATTGGTCTTTTCTCAGCGATTTTAGGTCATGGTATAATGGGGAGACCATTTTCAACATTAAGCGTTTGGGGAGTAATTGCTCTAATAGGAATATTAGTTAATGACGCTGTAGTAATGCTTGACAAATATAATAGAAATTTAAAAAAGGGAATGGCAATGGATAATGCTGCAATATCAGCTGGAAAGAGTAGATTCAGACCAATAATTCTTACAACCATTACAACCTTTGTAGGATTATTTCCCTTAATATTAGAAAGAAGTTTTCAAGCACAGTTCCTAATTCCAATGGCAATATCAGTAGCATTTGGTGTGCTCTTTGGAACTATCATACTACTACTCTACTTCCCTTCTTTAATTATGTATTTTAATGACTTAAGGCGTGTAAGATGGTGGTTATGGATTGGAGGAGAAACACCTCCTACTAAAATGGATGTTGAGCCAATTACAAAAATACAAATGAGACAAATTAATATAGAAAAATAATGAAGAAAATCATACTACTACTATTATTACTATCTAATATTCTTTATGGCCAAGACTCACTTAGCTTAATGGATGCAATTAAAATAGGACTTTGGAAAAATTATGATATACAAATAAGTACAAAAAAACAGAATATTAATAAAATAAATAACAACTGGACTAATGCTGGCGCATTACCTGCTATAAACCTATCAGTAAGAAATGAAGAATCTTTATCAGATCAATCTAATAATCCAGCCTCATTTATACAACAAGAGCTACGCTCTACTTCAATAAATGGAAGTGTTAATCTCAGCTGGACTCTCTTCAATGGATTTGCAATTAGAGCAAACAAAGCTAAACTAAGAAATTTGGAAGAAATAAGTAGTAATAATGCAACACTAACCATAGAAAATACTATACAAGGAATCATCCTACAATACTATAACTGTGTACTGCAAAAGGAAAGATTAGAATTATTACAAAAAGTTGTGCGTCTAGCAAATAATCGTCTGGAATATCTACAAACAAAATATGATATTGGAGTAAGTAGTAAAATTGATTTATTACAAATTGAAAATGCTATGCTTACAGATAGTTCAAATCTTATTATGCAAGAACTCAACTATAATAATGCAATCAAAAACCTTAATCTTACTCTAGGAAAAGAAATTGAAACAACTTGGAGCTTTACTGATGAGATTAATACTGAAATACAATTATTTTCATATGAGAACTTAAAAGCTAGCACACTTGATGATAATACAAACATCAAAAATCAGTATTACAACATACAACTAGCAAAGCAAGATATTCGCCTATCAAAAGCAGTATTTTACCCTATGATTTCAGTAAACTCAGGAGCTGCTTATAACGAGAGTACTTATGATATTGGAGAACTTAGTAATATTATGGACAACACTGGAGAAAGCATAAATTATTTTGCAAATTTCTCAGTTAATTTTCGATTATTTGATGGGGGTAAACTATACAGTACCTTAAGAAAGGTAAAAGTACAAAAGGAAATAAACGATTTGGAATACGAAAAAGTTAAAAGAGAAGTCTTACATCAATTATCCTTAACAAATGATAAATATAACAGTAGAATATCAGCTCTTAGTTTAAACCAAAAAGCTTTTAAAATTGCTGAAACAAATTACACTCTAGCTAGAGATAAACAGAACAGAGGAGTTATCAATTCATTTATGTATAGGGATATTGAAATCGCTTTTATTACTTCAGGTATTAATGCACAGCAAGCTGCTTATAATTTAATGGAAAGCAAAATTGCGCTACTTAAAATTACTGGTGGAATTATTCAAAGTTATGAGCAGTAAGCTAATTCTTAAATAAGAATGTGCTTTTTAATTACCTTTGCCTAATATTATTAATAATATTAAATAACTAATGAAGACACTTATCTTTTGTACATCCTACTTTGATACGGAAGAATTATATCTAAAAAGGTACCAAAAATGGATTGATTATTATAATAATCATCCATTTACGAATGACAAGAATATGTATTTAATTGATGATAGTTCTAATTTAGAAGTGATGACAGGTGATGCAGTGCATATTATAAAAGAGGGTAAATTAGGCAACTTTCAAGAAACAGATAAAATTAATTTATATTCATTTAATAATAGAAAAGGATTGAACTGGTCTCATAACTCTGCAAATAATGAGGGTTGGTGGAGAAGCTTCTGTGCTGCACTAGAAATAGCTGAAGAATATAATTACGAAAAAATCGTGCATATTGAGGCTGACGCATTTTTAATTTCTAATAGGTTGTTTGATTATATAAATAATTTAAAGACCGGCTGGACTGGCTTATGGGCTAATAAGTACTGCTTTCCAGAGTCTTGTATTCAAGTAATCTGCAAAGATCAGTTTGATAAATTCAAAGATTTTGCATCTTGTGGCCCACATAAGCTTTCTAAGATGGGGTTAGCTGAAAAAGTTATTCCATTTACTTATGTTGAGAGAAGGTTTCTAGGAGATAGATATGGAGAAAAAAGTAATATGCAGATGGAGGGTCTAGATTATTTTTGTCAAACTAAATTAGATACAATTATTACACCAGAGGCTTTTGATAAATTACAAGCATCTAATATATATTTTTTTCGAAAGCTATGGAGTTTCCATTTAGTTCAATTTTTATGGAGAAATAGGTTAGAATTATTAATCCTATTAGTAATAATATCTATATTTCTATTGACTATAGAAATATAATGTTGTTTCTTAGAATCAGTCTTTTTGAGGTTGAGGCAATAGACTTTAGTTAATAAAAATCAGATCCAATAAATAGTAAATAATCAATTTTTTCCATCACTTAATCAAAATAACGCCTAATCAATTAGAATAATCCTTACATTATTTATTTTAGAAATCTTCTCGATTTCACCTATATCATTTTTAAAGTCTAATCCATTAGTCCAGCAATGAATACTATAATTAGGAAACTTATTTGAATAGAACTTGACATTATGGTAAGAACAAGAAATAGCATCAGGTGTATAATTTTCTAAATCATTTCTTATTTCATACACCTGAAAAATACTCTTGATTAAGTTAAAAGAAGGTAGCCAATAACTAATTTTGTAACCTGACTTCTTCAATTCATATAACAGCTTAATATCTTTAGACTCAATAATTATTCTTTGCTTTGAAATGGTTTCTTTTGTAATTGAATCTAATCTTTTAATAACAGATGAGACATTAGAATAATTTAGATTCTTTAGATCAACCCAAAAATACATGTCATTATTATTAATCTTTGAAAGATAAACAGAAAGAGAGTTATCCTTGAAACTACCATGATGCCGAACATCAAACAAGGATTTATCAGACTCAAAAAAAACATCTAACTCAACTCCATTATATTTAACAGATAAATCATTTGCGATTTGATGGTCTAATACTCTATGTGCCCAATATTTATTTGAATGATTGTAAAAAACTGGAACACTCTTCTCATATATAGAATAATTATAAAATACTAAATACAGAACAACAAATATTAAAACACTAAATAACATCTTATTCCTCATAAATTAATAATTTAAATATCTGTCAAATGAATATTGTAAAAACATTTCAGCTTCAGACACAATACTACTATCATTAAAATTACTTTCAATAAACTTATTATA
>CAJQLK010000098.1 GCA_905479165.1 uncultured Flavobacteriales bacterium
TCGTTAAGAATGCTATAACAGGAATATTTTCTCCTACAGTTCCAGGTACTACAACAGGAACTACACTTCCAGGACAAGCAGGTGGTGGAACAATACAACAAGGACAACCAACTTTAGTTGGAGAAAGAGGTCCAGAGTTATTTGTTCCAAATAGTTCTGGTTCAATTAAAAATAATGCAGACACAAAACAAATGGTAGGTGGTGGTGGTGGAGGAGTTGCTATCACACAAAATTTAAACTTTGCTGTTGGTGTAACTAATACTGTGAGAGCAGAAGTTATGAATATGCTACCAGCAATACAACAATCAACAGTCCAAGCTGTTGCTGACGCAAAGCAACGAGGCGGAAAATTTAGTAAGGCATTCGGTAGTTAATTATGGCATCATACACACCAAGTTATCCTTTAACACTTCCAACTGTTACAGGAGTCACAACTCAAAACTGGGGAATGGAAAGAGTAGTAGCTGTTACTGAATCTCCATTTACTAATCAAGAACAAATTTTTGAACATGAGGGTGCACAATGGAAAGCAACATTCACTTTGCCACCTATGAAAAAAGAGAAAGCCGCAGTATGGTTAGCTTTTCTTATGTCATTAAGAGGTCGTAGAGGAACTTTTAAAATAGGCGATCAAGATAGAAAAACTATTCAAGGAACAGCAACAGGAACAGTTTTAGTTAATGGTGCGGCACAAACTGGTAATGCAATTAATTTAGATGGCTTTACTGCAAGTAGAGCAAATGTTTTTTTAGCTGGAGATTATATTCAAATAAATAGTTATCTTTATATGGTAAGTGCTAATGTAACAGCTAATGGTAGTGGCGAAGCAACTGTTTATGTTGAGCCATCTTTAAGAACAGGAATAGAAGCTATTAATGATAATACAACAGTAGTTTATTCAAATACAACAACATTAATGAGATTAGATAATAATGAACTGAACTGGGATACAGATAAAGTAAGTACTTATGGAATATCTTTTGCTTGTAGTGAGGCTTTGTAATGAACTTTGCAGACCTTTTAAAAAAAAATTTTATATTTATTCCAGTAGTTGCTTCAATAGTAGTTGGGGGATTTACTTCTGTTAAGTATGTTTTAAATTTAACAACAACTATTAATGAAAGTAAAGTTACAATTATAAAATTAGAAAGCGAATTAAAAGTAGCACAAAAAGAATTAACAGATATGAATACAAGATTAACTTCTGCTGAATCAACTTGGCAGATGGCAGAAAATTTATATAGGAATTTAGCAGATCAAGTAAGAGAACACTCTTATGATATTAAGGATTTAAACAGATAAGGATTTATGAATAATGGAGAGTGCCAAGATGAACTATTATTTTACAGGATTATTGATTATATTGATGACTCTATTAGCATTATTCGTAAAACCTGCACACGCAAGGAACGAATATCTTAATGAGTATGGTGTAAGGTGTGGAGAGTTTGAAACTAGAATAGAAGCAGAAGATAGAAATGGTAAATACAACCATTATAACGATACTAATAACTATCGTAATGATAATGATAATTATAGATTAAGTTTTACTTACAGAAAATATTTAGGCACAGATTGCAAAACTACAAAAGAAAATGTAGCAATTAAACAACAATTAGAATTAATGAAAATGTGTGGTAGGGTTAATAGTAATCCCAGTTTAGCATATAATGAAAACTTTAGATTGTTAGTATCTAAATGTAGAGGAGTTACTCCTACTAAAACAGATAATAGACCAGCAGATGATAAAAGTCTTTGGGATAATATGAAAGATGATTATAAAAAAGAAAATCCAGATGTTATAATAATGGGAGATAAAATTTTATTACCACCTAAAGATTATAAAATGCCAGTACCAGAATGAGTAGAAGTTTAAGAAAAATTATAGTAAAACTAAGAATGTTTTATGCAGACATAAGAGGTCATCATGGCAAAAGATGGGATTATGAACCTGGAGATCATTATATGGGTATGAATAAAAGGAAAAGAAAATGAAAGTAAGTGAAAATACAAATATACAATTACCTTTAAGAAATTTAATTTCTATTATTATTGCAGTGGCAGTAGCAGTTTGGGCATACTTTGGAATTATTGAAAGACTTAACACTATTGAAACTAATGGTAAGTTAATGATAACTGATGTTGATGAAAATACAGAATTTAGAATTAAGTGGCCAAGAGGAGAAATGGGTTCACTTCCTGCAGATAGCGAACAATATCTACTTATAGAAAATACTTTAGTTGAAGTTGAAAAACTTACTAAAAGAGTAGATGGTATGATGAACAACAAAGTAAATATAGAAAGATTGATTAAAGATGTTGATAAATTATCAACACAATTAGAAGTTTTAAAAGATAAAGTAAGATTAAATGGTAATGGTACACACTAATGTTAGATAAATTTTTATATGGATTTTTCGGTGGATTAGATAATCTGTGTGCAGGTGTAGCAAACTATTTATATAAAATTAGTAGAGGTAAAAATGACAGGAAGAATAAACAAACAAATATTAGAGCATCAAAAAGAAATACAAAAAAAAAATAAACAAATCAGTTTAATTAAAAATTTAAAAAAAGAAGTTAATATTGGTGCTAATGGAACTCAAAATTACATTATTAAAAAAGGTATTAACAAAGGTAAGATGTTATGATAGAAACAGTTATTGCATTACTTATGATTGTTAATGGAGAAATTAAAGAACATAGAATACAAGAATCTATGTCAAAATGTTTAAAAGGTAAAAGAGTTGCTCAAAGAGTTTTTCAAAAAAATGTTCAATATCAGTGTATAAAATCTAAAGCAGAACTAGAAGAAAATATTGATGGCTCTTTATCAATTAAAAAAATAATTATTAAATAATAACATGGCACGAAATATTACAACAGCTTTTAAAAATGCTATAACAAGTAAAGTCGTTAGACCTATTATGGCAGTTGAATTAGACTTTAGTGATGGAGTCTTAAAAATGTGGAATGGTTATGGGGATTTAACTATGACTGCTGGTGGTTCTTCAAAAACATTTACTGGTCAAGGAGATTTATTAAATATTTCAGATATAGAAGAAAGTTCAACATTATCTATGAGTGGTGTTACTTTAACTTTAGCAGGAATAAAATCTAGTTTAATTTCTACTGCTTTGAGTGCAGGTTATACAAATAGAAATGGTGCAATTTATTTAGGTTTATTTGATGCCTCAAGAAATGTTATAGCAGATGTTTATACTATTTTTAAAGGAAAAATGGACGTCTTAAATATTCAAGAAGGACATGAAACTACTGTAATAACTTTAAAATTAGAAAGTAGATTAATAACTTTTGAAAAGCCAGCTAATAGAATGTACACTTTAGAAGATCAGCAAGTTGATTTTTCTTCAGATTTAGGTTTTGAATTTATACCAGACTTACAAGATAAAGAAATTATTTGGGGAAAGAAAACTAATTAATGAGAGTTAATAATTGGGCTTCTAAATTAGAGTTAATTATTGAAGAAACAAAAAACAAAGAAAAATTTGTTTTTGGTAAAAACGATTGTGTTACTTTTGTGATAAATAGTATTGAAGCGATCACTGGTAAAAAAGTTTTTGATAATAAATATAAAACAATAAAAGACGCAAAAGAAATAATAAAAAGTTTAAAAAGTAAAGATTTATTAGATATAGCTTTAAAGATAGCTAAAGAAAATAATTTTAAAGTAGTTGATATAGATAAAGCACAAAAAGGAGATGTATTTTACTATATAGATAAAACAGATTTAGATGGTACTTTAGGTGTTTGTATCGGAGAAAATGTTATGTTTAATTGGAAAAAAGAAATAGCATTAATACCAAAAAATAATTGTAAAATAGCTTGGAGAATTGAATAGTGAAAATTTATAAAAAAATAGTTTATGATAAAGATGATAATATCATAGAAGAAGATTCTTATGAATATCATGGTCAAGTAGCTCAAGCTGGTGGTACATTAAAAAAAATTATTATTATTGCGGCAGTAGTTGCGGCAGTAGTAGTTTTAGGTCCAACTGCCATGACAGCATTTCAAGGTTTTAATCCCCTTGTTCAAAAAGCATTAATTAGTATTGGTACATCTATTATTGGTGGAATTGTAGGTCAAGCACTTGCTCCAAAACTAGACCCTCCAAACTTTGGTACTGCTTTAGAATCAGGAATTACAGTAACTTCAAAA
>CAJQLK010000099.1 GCA_905479165.1 uncultured Flavobacteriales bacterium
CTTTATTAATACCTAGTTCTACTCCAAGTGTATAAACTTCTGTTTTTAATAAATCAGCAATAGGACTTACATCTACTCCTCCATCTCCATATTTTGTATAAAAACCAATTCCAAAATCCTCAACCTTGTTTCCTGTTCCAAGTACAAGTGAATTATTTGCTTGTGCAAAATAATAAAGAGTTGTCATCCTGAGTCGAGCTCTTGTATTTACTAAAGCAAGTTCGTGAGTATTTTTATTATTTGGTAACTGAGAAATAAATCCATCATATACTGTAGTAAGATTAAGTTCTGTTGAACTCACATTTTGGAAATTCCTTTTTAACCAGTTGATATGCTCTTTTCCTCTTTCAACTTGTTCTTTTTGTTGATGAATTGGCATTTCAACACAAATTAATGGTAAACCTGTTTTTGCTACAAGTGTTGAGGTTACTGCCGAGTCAATGCCTCCTGAAATTCCAATTATAAAACCTTTTGATGCTGATGATTTAGCATAATCTGAAAGCCAATTAGATATGTGAGTAATTACTGCTGTTGTTTTCATATTTGTTTGCAAATGTAATGCAAAACTTATTACTTTTGCGCTATGAAGCCTATAGTCTTATTTCTCTCTATTTCTCTTGTTGCTTTTTTAGTAGCGTCATTAATTTTTTCTTATTTTCCTGAGGATAAAAAAGTGGCGTTAAAAGTAAACAGATTTGAACATGAGTTGTTTTCAATTACTACTGATAATCTGATTGAAAAATCAAATTCTTGGGATACTATTTTCGGTTCTTTTCCTGAGGTTTTTGCTGCACAGATTATGAATAGTTCTCAATTAACTACAGTTCAGTATTATGATGAGTTGCTAGCTTTTACTCATCATAAAGATATGCGTGAAGCATATGATTCTACTGTTGTTGTTTTTGATGATTTTAGTGATTTTGAACATAGTTTAGAATTGGCATTTGGGCAATTTATTAATGAGTTCCCTTCTTATCCTCTTCCTGAGATAACTACTTTTTTTGGTGGATTTAATTATGGTGTAGTAACCTATGATAATAATATAGCAATAGGTTTAGAGAATTTTTTAGGTACAAATAGTAAGTTTTATCAGCTTTTAGGAGATCCTGAGTATTTAAGATTTCAAAAACAAAAAAAGTTTATTCTCTCAAATGTGATGGAAGTTTGGTATAACGAGCATTTTCAAAAATATCTTGGAGGTAGAGATTTACTTTCTCAAATAATACATAAAGGTAAGGCTATGTATTTTATTGATAAAATGCTTGTTGATATTTCTTTAGAAGATAAGTTTCGTTTTACAAAATCTCAGATAGATTGGGTTATTAAAAATGAAGCAAGTATATGGGAATTTTTAGTACATGAAGATATGCTTTTTTCAAATAAAGAAATGGAATTTAGGTCATTTGTAAATTATGCTCCTTTTGTCAAAGGTATGCCTCAAGAAGCTCCTGGTAGAATTGCTTATTATATTGGCTATAAAATGGTAAATGAGTATATGGATAATAATGAAATTGATATTGAGGAATTGATGTATTTAACAGATTCCAGAAAGTTTTTGCAGGAATCAAAATACAAACCCACAAAATAAAATTATGAAACAAACTTTAAAATTTGAAATAGATTTAGATGAAAATCATTTACCAACCAATATAAAAATGGATGCAAGTGATGGTGCTGCAAATGAGAATAACATTAAAGCATTAATGGTATCGGCTTGGGCTGCAAAAACTAAGGAAACTTTGCGTATTGATTTATGGACAAAAGATATGCCTGTTAATGAGATGTTTATAATGTATCATCAGACTATGATGGGGATGGCAAGCAGTTTGGAAAAAGCAACAGGTCATGATAAACTTGCTGGTGCTTTACGAGACTATTGTGAGTTTTTTGCTGAGCAAACAAAGATTAAAGGGTAATTACCATACCTCTTTAAAATGTGGATTAAGCTTTTCAATATAGTCTGCAATTTCTTGCGTTCCCATTTTCTTTTCAGCTGAGGTGACAAATGTTTCTGGGAGTTTTTCCCATTCTTTTTGCATCTCACTTTTGTACGCCTGAATTTGTTTATTGAGGGCTACCTTCCCAAGTTTATCTGCTTTGGTAAATATTATTACAAACGGAATTCCTTTTTCGGCTAGCCACTGCATAAATTCTTGATCAATAGCTTGTGGTTTGTGCCTGGAATCAACTAATACGAAGAGGCACATTAAATTTGTTCTATTTGTTAAGTAATTGCTAATCATATCATGAAACTGGGCTCTCAATGATTTAGGAATCTTTGCGTAACCAAATCCTGGTAAATCAACTAAATACCATTCTTTGTTAATTAGAAAATGATTTATTAATTGGGTTTTACCTGGTTTTCCTGATGTTTTGGCAAGATTTCTGTGATTAACTAATGCGTTTATCAAAGATGATTTCCCGACATTTGACCTGCCAATAAATGCGTATTCTGGCATTTTTGGAGCAGGACAAATTCTGTAATCACTATTGCTAATTACAAAGTCTGCAGTTTTAATCTTCATGATTAGTTAAAATCTTTTTTTAAGAAATTCTAGTACTAACTCACTAAACCTTTTTGGGTGTTCCCACATTGCAGCATGTCCGCATAATGGAATCCAATTGAGTTCAGAGTCAGGCAGTAGTTTGTGGAATTCCTCAGCCACATGAGGTGGAGTTACTTTGTCTTCAGCTCCCCATATTAATGACACAGGCTTATTAATATTTGGGATATCTTCAGCCATATTGTGCCTAATAGCAGATTTTGCATATCCTAATAGTTTTAGGATTGACATTCTGTTGTTTGCAATTTCAAATACTCTATCTACTAAGTCGTCAGTTGCTACTTTTGGGTCGTAAAATACTTCTTCTGTTTTTACTCTTATATAGTCTTTATCTCCTCTTCTTGGAAAAGAATTTCCCATTGAACTTTCAAATAAACCTGAACTTCCAGTTAAAATTAAACCATCTACTTTTTCAGGATTATCTTTTGCAAATATTAAACCGATATGTCCTCCCATAGAATTTCCCATTAGTACTGCGCTTTCTAATCCTAAATGCTCCATGAATGCATAAAGATAATCACTCAGTCCTTTTACTGACACTTTAAGTAATTTACCTTCAAAGAGCTTAAGATCTAAGCCATAAACCTTGTACTCCTCAGAAATATAATCTACCATTTCACCAAAGTTCTCCACACCACCCATTAAACCATGTAGCAAGATTATTGGTTGCCCTTTAGTTCCTTCTTCAAGCCATTTAAATTTTCCCTCTTCCTTAACCATGTTTAGTTGTAGATTTTAGATTGCAAATAAACGAAAATATTTGTTAATAGCAACGCCTAGGTTAAAGTGAGCTCAAAACACGGTGTTGGGGTGCAAGTTATCAACAAAGTGGGGTTAAGTGGGGAATAGTGGGGTTTATTTGTATATTAGCACCCAGATTTAAACAAGAACAAAGTGATTAATATAATTGGGACATACGAATGTAAAGCAGACGCTAAAGGGCGTGTAATGTTTCCTTCTGCGTTAAAAAAGCAGTTGCAAAAAGTACTTGGAGATAGTTTCGTAATTAAGCGTTCAGTTTTTAATCAGTGTTTGGAGATTCATCCTATGCAAGAATGGAATGAAGTTGTTGGGCAAGTAAATAAGTTGAATCGTTTTGTTAAAAAGAATAATGATTTTATCAGATCCTATATGGCTGGATTGAAAGTAGTTGATGTAGATGGTTCTGGTAGGTTCTTAATTCCTAAGGATTTATTGTCTTTTGCTGGATTGCAAAAACAAATTGTCCTTTCATCATCAGTAAATATGATTGAGATTTGGGATAAAGATAAATATGAAAGTTCAGTGGCTGAATCTTTAAAGGATTTTGGTGATTTAGCTGAAGAGGTGATGGGTAATCAACCATTAGACGAATCGGATGGGATATCATAGCCCAGTTTTATTAAACGAATGTATTGAAGGGTTAAATATAAAGCCCACAGGAATTTATGTTGATGTCACTTTTGGTGGTGGTGGTCATTCTAAAGAAATAATGAAACATCTGGATGGAGGTAAATTATTTGCGTTTGATCAGGATACTGATGCATATGAGAATAATTTGCGGCAAGATGGATTTAAATTGATTGATGCCAACTTTAGATATCTAAGGAATTTTCTAAGAATGGAGGGGGTGAAAAAAGTTGATGGGATTCTAGCTGATCTGGGAGTTTCTTCTCATCAATTTGATGTTGCTGAAAGAGGTTTTTCTACTCGATTTGAAGGAGAATTGGATATGCGAATGAACCCTAAATCTGATTTGACGGCAAAGGAAATAGTAAATGATTATTCTGAAGAAAATTTGGCTAATGTTCTTTATAAATATGGAGAGTTAAAAAACTCAAGAAGAATAGCCAATGCAATTGTAAGCGCAAGACAAGTTGAAAAGATAAATACTACCTCCGAACTTATTTTTATAGTTGCAAAAATAGTTCCTGAAAAGTATAGAAATCAGTTTTTGGCTCGAATTTTCCAAGCAATTAGAATTGAAGTGAATGATGAGATTGTTGCTTTGGAGGAAATGCTTTTAAGTGCAGTGGATATGTTGACACCTGGAGGAAGATTGGTAGTGCTTTCTTATCATTCTTTAGAGGATAGATTGGTTAAAAACCTAATGAAGAAAGGGAATTTGGAAGGAAATACAGAGAAGGATTTTTTTGGGAATCCGATTAAAGATTTAAAAGAAATTAATAGAAAAGTAATTGTTGCTACTGCTGATGAGATTAAACAAAATTCAAGAGCAAGAAGTGCAAAATTAAGAATAGCTGAAAAATCAAATGACAACTAAAAATGACCCATCAAATACACTTATCTCAATTATGAGGGGTGAGTTTATTGCTGAAGAAAGCAATAGAAAATATGTGTCTTTTTTATTAATGATAGTGTTTTTAGTTTTGGTAAATATCAGTTACTCTTTCCGAGCAGAAAAATTATTAAAGCAATCTATTTCATTAGAAAAAGAAGTAGCAGATTTAAGGTTGGTTTATATTACTACAAAATCTGATTTGATGAGTATATACAGGAGGTCAGTAATTGAAAATATTGTTAATGACCAAGGCTTAAAAACATCATTAACTCCTCCCATAATCATTGAAAAATAGTGAAGAAAACTACAAAAAATAGCAATTTAAGAATCATAGGACTTTATTTATTCGTGTTCCTTCTTGCTGTTGGTGTAGTTGTTAAAATTGTAAAAGTTCAGCAGTTTGATGAAGTGATTAACACTTCTAGTCAGCCAAGGTTTTTTACAGTTGAAGCACCAAGAGGAAATATATTAGCTGATGATGGATCTTTACTTGCAATTTCAATGCCACTTTATAAAATTCATCTGGATTTAAGTGTGATTAGTAAAGTACTTTTTGATAAGCATATCGTTGAGATTTCTGAAGGTTTGAGTGATTTGTTTGCTGATAAATCTACTGAGGAATACGAGCGGTTTTTAAGATTGGCTAAAAAATCAAGAAAAAATAAATATGTTCTTTTAAAATTGAAGGTTACACATAATGAATTAAAAGTTTTGCAAAGTCTTCCTGTATTTAAATTGGGACAAAATAGAGGAGGATTAATAGCAGAGCAAAGGCCCCATAGAGAAGCGCCTTTTGGTTTGCTTGCAGAAAGAACTGTTGGTGTTTTAAGAGATGTGAATCCAGTTGGCATTGAGGTGGCTTTTAATCAAGTATTATCTGGAGTTGATGGTCAGCATTTAAAAAGAAAAATTGCACAGGGAGCTTGGGTTCCTCAAGACTCAGAGGGGAATAGTTTACCAAAATCTGGTAGAGATATTTTAACAACTATCAATATTGACATGCAGGATGTTGCTGAAAAATCATTGGAACAAACCTTAATAAAAGAAAATGCAGATTGGGGTTGCGTAATAATGATGGAGGTAAAAACAGGTGAGGTGAAGGTTATTGCAAACTTGCGTAAAGATACTTCTGATAGAGTAAGTGAGTATTTTAATTATGCAATAGCTCAGCATGATGCGCCTGGATCAACTTTTAAATTAGCATCTATAATTGCTGGATTAGAGGATGGAAAGTTTACAGTAAATGATTCTGTGAATTTGCAAAAAGGTAGAACAAAATATTATGATAGAGTAATGAGGGACTCTCCGCATAATTTTAAAAATGTAACGATTAAAAAAGCGTTTATTATTTCCTCTAATGTTGGGATTTCAAAAATTATAAATGATAATTATAAGAAAAATCCTATTGAGTATACTGATCGAATTTATAAAATGGGATTAAGCACACCACTAAATTTGGAATTACCATTTCCTGATGATGGTTTAAGAATGCCAATCCCAAATAAAAGAGGTTGGTCAGGGGTTACTTTACCATGGATGTCCACTGGCTATGAAATGGCATTAACGCCTCTTCATATGCTAACTTTTTACAATGCAATTGCCAATAATGGTAAAATGATGAACCCAATTTTTACTAAAGCAATAATGATGGGTGGAAATATTATTGAAGAAAAAAGCCCTGTTGTTGTAAACCCTTCTATTTGCTCAGAATCAACAATAAAAGAAATTTTGCCTTTGTTAGTAGGAGTAGTTGAAGAAGGAACAGCTATAAATATCCGTACCGATAAATATAAAATTGCTGGTAAAACAGGGACAACAGTTCTGAATTATGCTGGTAGAAAGGAAGATGTGAAGAAAAAGTACCAAGCTTCTTTTGCTGGATTTTTTCCAGCTGATAACCCAAAATATTCCTGCATAGTTGTAATTAATAATCCAAAGAATGGCCAGGTATACGGAGGGAAAGTTGCTGCTCCCATCTTTAAAGAGTTAGCTGATAAAGTCTATGCGCTTGATTTGGATATTCATAATCCGATTATAAGTACTGATGCATTTACAAATCTTCCAAAAGTAAAACAAGGTAAGGCTTTTGATGCAAATCACATTTTGACTGAACTTAATATTTCTACACAAAATACTGAATCAAATTGGATGGTATCTCAAACATCAAAATCAGAAGTAAAGCTAATGGTAAGAAAAATTGAAGAGGATTTGCAAAGAGGAAAGATGCCAAACTTGAAAGGAATGAATTTGAAAGATGCAGTTTATTTGCTAGAAACATATGGTTTAAATGTAAGTGTTGAGGGGTGTGGATCGGTTGTTAATCAGTCGATTAAAAAGGGGGTTAAGTTCAAAAAAGGAAACGTAATTAAATTAGAATTAGCTTAATGAATTTACAAGATATTCTATATAAAGTAAGTATTGATAAAGTAGTTGGTTCTACTGATATTGAAATTTCAAACATTGCTTTTGATTCAAGAAAGGTTAATGAAAATGGATTATTTGTTGCTATAAATGGAACTATTTCTGATGGTCATCAATTTATAGATAGTGCCATTGAAAAAGGTGCAATTGCAATTATTGTTGAGCAAATTCCTGCTAATATTAATAAAGATATACCTTATATTAAAGTTGAAAACTCCCATGACGCTCTGGGAATTATTGCAAGTAATTTTTTTAACAATCCATCTGATAGAATAAAATTAGTTGGCGTTACTGGTACAAATGGAAAAACAACAATTGTTAGTTTATTGCATCAATTGTTTGGGTTTTTGAATGTAAAAGCAGGAATGCTTTCTACAATTCAGAATAAAATTATTGAGCAGGTAATTCCATCTACTCATACAACTCCTGATGCTTTACATATAAACTTTTTGCTTAGTGAAATGTTAGAGAAAGGTTGTGAGTATTGCTTTATGGAAGTGAGTTCACATGCACTTTCGCAAGGAAGGGTTAATGGCTTGAATTTTGCTGGAGGAGTTTTTACAAATCTTACGCAAGATCATTTAGATTATCACAACACTTTTGCTGAATATCGAGATGTGAAAAAATTATTCTTTGATGCTTTGCCAAAAGATGCTTTTTCATTAGTTAATAAAGATGATAAAAACGGCATGAAAATGCTTGAAGGAACAAAATCGAATAAGCTTACTTATTCTCTAAAATCAATTGCTGATTATAAATGTAGAGTTTTAGAGAATAAGTTTGAAGGCATGTTATTGCAAATTAATAAAGTTGATGTTTGGGTGAAATTGATAGGTGATTTTAATGCTTACAATATTCTTTCTGTTTACGCTATATCTAATCAATTTGGTTTTGAAGATTATGATGTGCTTACAGCTTTAAGTATGCTAAATTCTGCTGAAGGAAGGTTTCAGTTTATTCGATCAGAAAATCAAATTACTGGGATAGTTGATTATGCTCATACTGATGATGCTTTAAAGAATGTACTTTCTACAATTAATAATATCAGAAGTAATGCAGAACAGTTGATTACTGTAATTGGCTGTGGTGGAGATAGAGATAAAAGTAAAAGGCCACTAATGGCAAAAGTTGCTTGTGACTTAAGCACTCAAGTTATTTTAACTTCTGACAATCCGAGATCAGAAAGTCCTGATGCAATTATTGACGATATGCTTGCAGGATTGGATCCTGTGCAAAATAAGAAAGTACTTGTTATTTCTGATAGAAAACAAGCAATTAAAACTGCTTGCAGATTGGCAAATGATACTGATATAATACTTGTTGCAGGAAAAGGACATGAAAAATATCAAGAAATTAAAGGAGAAAAATTTCCTTTTGATGATATGGAAGAACTAAAACAATCACTAAATATAATTAAAGACTAATGTTATACTATTTATTTGAATATCTACAAAGTGCATATGATTTCCCTGGAGCAGGTTTGTTCCAGTATATCTCTTTTCGTGCTGCTATGGCAGTGATTACATCCTTGTTAGTCTCCTTAGTTTTTGGAGGAAAAATAATCAGGTTTATCCAAAGAAAACAAATTGGTGAGGAAGTTAGAAATTTGGGTTTAGCGGGGGAGGAGAATAAGAAAGGAACTCCAACTATGGGGGGGCTAATTATTTTGGGTGCAATATTGATTCCTACTTTATTATTTACGAAACTGGATAATATCTACATCCAAATTATGCTAGTTTCTACTGTATGGCTAGGCTCTATCGGCTTTATTGATGATTATATTAAAGTATTTAAGAAAGATAAAGAAGGTTTGGCAGGTAGGTTTAAAGTATTAGGGCAAATTGGAATAGGATTAATTGTTGGAATAGTGATGGTATTTCATTCTGATATAGTGGTGAAAGATGAAGTAAGTTTATCATCAGAAACGGAAGTTGTTGGCTCAATTAGTTTGGCTCAGAAATCATCTAAAACAACTACTCCATTCTTTAAAAATAATGAATTTGATTATCAGTCATTAACATCTTGGATGGGTGATACGGCAAAAGATTACGCTTGGATTTTATTTGTTTTGATAGTTGTTGTAATTGTTACAGCGGTAAGTAATGGAGCAAACATGACGGATGGTTTAGACGGTTTAGCTACAGGAACTTCAGCAATTATTGGGGCTACTTTGGCGCTTTTTGCTTATGTGTCGGGTAATATTATTGCAGCTGATTATTTAAATATTATGTACATCCCAGATACAGGAGAACTTGTAATCTACATGTCTGCTTTTGTTGGGGCTTGTGTCGGTTTTATGTGGTATAATTCTTACCCAGCTCAGGTTTTTATGGGGGATACAGGTTCTTTGGCTCTTGGTGGGATAATAGCTGTTGTTGCTATTTTAATCCGGAAGGAATTATTGATTCCAATTTTATGTGGGGTGTTTTTGGTTGAAAACTTATCCGTGATAATGCAAGTTGGTTATTTCAAATATACAAAGAAGAAATTTGGGGAGGGGAAGCGAATATTTAAAATGGCTCCATTACATCATCATTATCAGAAATTAGGGATGCATGAAAGTAAGATTGTTACTCGATTTTGGATAGTTGGAATTATGCTTGCAGTAATAACAGTTGTTACTCTTAAATTAAGATAATGGTAAAAAGAATAGTCGTTTTAGGAGCAGGAATTAGTGGAGTAGGAGCGGCTGTTTTAGCAAAGAAAAATGGGTTAGAAGTTTTTGTTTCTGATAAAGGAAAAATTACTGAAGATAATAAAAAAGTTCTTTTAAATAATGAGATTGATTGGGAAGAAAACAATCACACTTTTGATAAAATTTTAAATGCTGATGAAGTAATTAAAAGTCCAGGAATACCTGATAGTGTTGAGCTAATTCAGAACCTTAAAAATGCAAAAATCCCTTTGATTTCTGAAGTAGAATTTGCTTTTAGATACACTAAAGCAAAAATTGCAGCTATCACAGGAAGTAATGGAAAAACAACTACTACTTTGCTTTTAGGGCATGTGCTAAAAAATGCTGGATATGATGTTTTAGTAGCAGGAAATGTTGGGGTTGGCTTTGCTCTATCAATTGCCGAAAGGGATTACGATTATATCGTTCTGGAATTAAGCAGTTTTCAACTTGATGGAATTAAAAATTTAGAAGTGATGTAGCAATTTTACTAAATATTACTGCTGATCATTTGGATAGATATGATTATAAGCTAGAAAATTATTCAGCATCAAAATTCAAAATTACAGAAAATCAGCAAGAACAAGATTTCTTGGTTTATAATGCAGATGATGAAATTGTAAAAGAAATTAAAACGAAAGCAAAAAAGTTACCAATCTCATTAAAAAATGAACAAAATGAAGGAGGATTTTTAAATAAGAATGAATTAATAATTAAATTAAATAATAATACTATGACAATGCAAGAATTAGCCTTACAAGGCAAACACAACATCTTCAATTCAATGGCTGCTGCTATGGCTGCAAGAGTTTTTGAAGTAAAAGATTCAGTAATCAGACAATCAATGATAGACTTTCAAAATGTAGAACACAGATTGGAATATGTGCTAACAGTACATGGGATTGATTTTATTAACGATTCAAAAGCTACTAATGTAAATGCTTGTTGGTTTGCATTAGAAAGTATGACTAAAGGTGTAGTGTGGATAGTTGGGGGGGTTGATAAAGGAAACGATTATTCTGAGTTAGCGAAAATGGTTGATGAAAAAGTAAAAGCAATTATTTGCTTAGGAGAAAACAACCAGAATATAATAGATGCTTTTAAAGATAAGGTAGATACTATCGTTCAGGCATCAACAATGTCAGAAGCGGTAAATCAATCTTATAGCTTAGCAAACAAAGGTGAAACTGTTTTACTTTCTCCAGCTTGTGCAAGTTTTGATTTGTTTGCCAATTATGAGGATAGAGGGATTCAGTTTAAAAAGTCTGCAAGAACACTGTAAGTGAGTTCAGTCTTTGGAAATATAAAATTTAAAGGTGATAAAATCATCTGGGCAATTGTAATTTTACTTTCATTATTCTCAATAATGGTTGTGTATTCAGCTGCTGGATGGTCTGATTTAATTAGTCATATTTCAAAATTATTAATAGGACTTTTTGCAATGTATGTTGTGCATTTAATCCCGTTTAAATACTTTTCAAAGTTAGGGCAATTAGGTTATTTTACGAGCTTATTATTACTCGTTTTAGTGTTGGGAATTGGTGTTACTGTAAATGGTGCGTCAAGGTGGATAAACATAGTTGGTTTACAGTTTCAGCCTTCTGATGTTGCGAAACTAACAGTTATTTTATTTATGGCTCGTCAGATTAGTGTAAATAGAGATAATCTATCTGGATTTAAGGAATTTGTTTGGTATGTTTTAGCACCACTGGTCATAGTGTGCTTGCTAATATTACCTAATAATTTTTCTACATCAGCTTTAGTTTTTATTAATGGTTTGGTTTTAATGTTTGTAGGGAAAATCAGATTTCAATTTATAGTGAAAGTTTTAGGAATGGCATTAATAGGAGTATTGATTATTTATGCTTCTGCAAAATGGACTCCTGTAGGAACTAGCGTTATGCCTAGGTCAGCAACATGGGTAAGTAGGATAGATAACTTTGTTACAGGCGGTGATGAACAACAAATGGATAAAGATTATCAGCAAACACAAGCATTAGTTGCTATTCAGAATGGAGGATTATATGGGGTTGGTCCAGGAAAAAGTACGCAAAGGAGTATTTTACCTTATTCATACTCTGATTTTATTTATGCTATAATTTTAGAAGAGTATGGTTTGATTGGAGGTGTTTCTGCCATTTTATTTTATTTGATTTTACTTTTTCGAGCAGTGAGAATTTCCTTAAAATCAGGAAGTGTTTTTGGTAGTTTAGTTTCAATTGGCTTAATGTTTTCTTTAGTGTTTCAGGCTTTTATAAATATGTTAGTTTCAGTAGAAATTATACCAGTAACTGGGCAGACCTTACCTCTTATAAGTATGGGGGGGACATCAATAGTTTTTAGTTGTATAGCAATAGGAATAGTTTTAAGTATTAGTAGAGATTCAATAGAAGGAGAATATGAAAAATCTTAAAGTGATTATTAGTGGAGGTGGTACTGGAGGACATATATTTCCTGCCATAGCAATTGCGAAAGCAATAGAAAATAAAGTGCAAAATGTAGAGTTTCTTTTTGTAGGTGCAGAGGATAGAATGGAGATGGAGAAAGTCCCTGCTGCTGGCTATAAAATAATAGGGCTTTGGATAAGTGGCTTGCAAAGAAAATTGGATAAACGAAATTTACTTTTTCCTTTTAAAGTGATTCATAGTATATTTAAAGCAAAGAATATTGTAAAAGAATTTAAGCCAGATTTAGCAATAGGTACTGGTGGCTATGCTAGTGCACCACTGCTTTATGCAGCTGCTAAAAAAGGCATTTCAACTGTTATTCAGGAGCAGAATTCTTATCCTGGGATTACAAATAGAATTTTAGCAAAACATGTACAGAAGATATGTGTAGCATATGATAAGATGGAACGCTTTTTTCCAACTGATAAATTGATTATCACAGGAAATCCTATCCGTGAGGGTATTTTAGATTTTAATAATAAAGTAACGGATGGGCAAGTAAAATTTAATATTGACAAAACAAAACCAACTGTTTTAGTTGTGGGTGGTAGTTTGGGTGCTTTAACGATTAATAATGCAATTGCAGAAAATATCAATCAGATAAAAAATATGGATGTAAATCTGATTTGGCAAACTGGAATTTCTTATCAAGATAAAGCTCAAAATTTCATCACGGATGTTAATACAAAAGGGATTAATGCTTATACATTTATTAAGGAAATGGATTTGTCTTATGCTGCTGCTGATGTAATTATTTCAAGAGCTGGAGCGATTGCTATTTCAGAATTGTGTTGTGTTGGAAAGCCAATTATATTGGTTCCATCTCCAAATGTTGCAGAAAATCATCAGTATAAAAATGCACAATCGCTAGTTAATAAGAATGCCGCATTGCTTGTTGAAGATGCTGATGCAAGCCGTAAACTTGTAAGTACTCTGGAGGAGTTGATTAAAAATGAAGATTTAAGAACTTCTTTAAGTAGTAATATTAAAAAAATAGCCGTAACTGATGCAGCTGAGCAGATTGCAAAAATTGCATTAGATTTAGTAAAATGAACTTAGATTTATACAAACATATTTACCTGATTGGTGTTGGTGGGATTGGAATGAGTGCCTTGTCGCGTTATTTTAATTCTAAAGGAAAAATGGTTTGTGGATATGATAAAGTAAAATCTGAGTTGTGTATAGAATTAGAAACTGAAGGAATTAATATTCATTATTCTGATGATGTAAATGAAATTCCAGAACCTATAAAAAATGCAGTGTTTAATGATATTTTAGTGATTTATACTCCTGCGATTTCTAGCAAAAATGAAGTGCTTTCTTTCTTTACCAATAAAGGATTTAAGGTTTACAAAAGAGCAGAAGTTTTAGGAATGATCAGTAAGCAATCTTTTACAATTGCAGTTGCTGGGACTCATGGGAAAACGACTACTTCTACAATTTTGGCTCATATATTAAAACAAGCAGGTAAAGAATCAACAGCATTTCTAGGAGGTATTAGTAGAAATTATAATACTAACTTGTTATTGGCTGATAAAGGAAATATTTTGATTGTTGAGGCAGATGAATATGACAGATCATTTTTGCAGTTACATGCTGATATTGCAATTATTACTTCTGTAGATGCAGACCATTTAGACATCTATGAAAATAAAGAAGATTTAGAGAAAGCTTTTGTGCAGTTTGCTACACAAATAAAACAAAAAGGATTATTATTAGTTGAGGAAAGTGTTTCTATTGATTTTCCCGTTCCAGAAGATGGAGCAAAACTGACTTATTCAGCAACTAAAAATGCTGATTATTATGCTGAGAATATCAAAGTAAAAGATGGGAAAATAAATTTTGATTTAAAGGCTTTAGATATTATGCCAGGAATTTCATATGAGCAAATACACGAAGGCTTAGAATTTATTTTACCTGGCACTCACAATGTAAGTAACTCTATTGCGGCCTCAGCTGTTTCCTGTTATTTAGGATTAGGACCTAAGGATATTGCAAGCGGACTCGCTACTTTTAAAGGAATTAACAGAAGGTTTGATGTGCATTTAAGGACTAGTAAAATTGCTTATGTTGATGATTATGCTCATCATCCAGAAGAAATAAGTGCAACTATTGGTGCAGCAAAACAATTATTTCCTCAAAGAGATTTGACGATTGTTTTTCAACCTCATTTATTTAGTAGAACGCAAGATCTTGCAAATGAATTTGCTTCTTCGTTAGTTGGGGCTAATAATTTAATTTTGCTAGACATTTATCCTGCAAGAGAAAAACCAATTACGGGAGTTGATTCCCAAATGTTATTGGCCTTATGCACTAACCCGATAAAAGAGGTTTGTAGCAAAGAAGAACTATTGGCTGTACTTAAAAACAAAGAGTTAGATGTTTTGTTAACGCTTGGAGCTGGTGATATAGGAACATTAGTTGAACCGATAAAACACCTTCTTAACAAATGAGAAAAGTGCTTTTAATATTAAAATGGGCTGGTGTATTGGCATTATTTATTTTAGTGCTGTCATTTACAAATTCCAGGCAGGAGCAACAATTTGTTTCTCTAGATAAGATTAGTGTTTTAGTATCAGAAGATAATTTTGTAAATGAAAAAATTGTAATGAGTTATTTGGATGAAAATAAAGTGAGTTTTGATAGCACTCTTCTGAGTAATTTTAAGGCTGAAGAGCTAGAAGTATTGTTAGAGAAACACCCTTCAATAGAAAAGGTAGAAGTTTTTGCAAATCAAAAAGGTAATGTAGCTATTACTGTTGAGCAGAAAAAAGCAGTTGTAAGAATCAAGAGTATTTATGATGATTACTATTTGGATGAGTTCGGGAAACGAATGAAATTATCATCAACTTATACGCCAAACTTATTGGTCGTAACAGGTGAAGTTAGAGTGAGTAATCATCAAGAAATTTTTGATTTTGTTTCTCTAATTAATAAAAGTGAATTTTGGAAAGCACAAATTACTCAGTTGCATTTTATGGGTAATGA
>CAJQLK010000100.1 GCA_905479165.1 uncultured Flavobacteriales bacterium
ATTCTGACTTTATTACTTTACATATTCCTAAAATTGGAGATAAGGCTGTAATTGTGCTGAAGAAATAGGAATGATGAAAACTGGTGCTGGAATTGTGAATGCTGCAAGAGGTGGTGTAATTGACGAAACTGCCTTAATGTTTGCTTTGGATAAAGAAAAACTAGCTTATGCTGGATTAGATGTATTTGACAATGAACCAACACCAAGTATACATATTTGCATGCATAATGCAATTTCACTTACGCCACATATTGGTGCAGCAACACTAGAAGCACAAGATAGAATTGGAACAGAATTGGCTGATCAAATTGCAACTCATTTTAATAAATAAAAATGGCTATCGTTCGCTCATTTAAAGCCATTCGTCCAACAAGAGATAAAGCAAATTTAGTAGCGTCTCGCTCCTATTTATCTTATTCTGATGAAACTTTAAAGGAAAAATTAGAACACAACCCTTATACTTTTTTACACATTATTAATCCAGATTATAAGGATAAAATAAAATTGAAAGGAATAGAAAAATTTAAAGCAGTAAAAGAAAAATTTAACAAATTTAAAGAGGATGGGTTCTTAATAACTGAGCATTCAAAATCTTTTTATGTTTATCAGCAAATACACGGAAACCATATATTTGAAGGAATAATTGGAGCTACTGCAGTGTCTGATTATTTAAATGGTAATATAAAAAAGCACGAACATACGCTTACAGCTAGGGAAGAAATGTTTAAAAGCTACTTGGACACTACTGGTTTTAATGCAGAGCCTGTTTTATTGTGTCATAAAGAAAATACAACTATAACAGCTGTTATTCAGCAGTACAAAGGAACTAGAGCTGAATATGAGTTTACCACAACTAATAAAGTAGTTCATAAACTATGGTTAGTCAATAATACGGATGACATTGATACCATTACAAATGCTTTTGCCACAATTGATAATTTATATATTGCAGATGGGCATCATAGGTCAGCTTCTTCTGCTCTATTATCAGAAACAAGTGATAAAGAAAACAGTCAATATTTTATGAGTTTCTTGATTGATGAAAGCCAACTGAATATCATTAATTTTAACCGATTAGTGAAGCATACTAATGGATTAAATGATTCAGAATTAATTGCTGAAATTGGTAAATCATTTACGGTAACAAAAAAAGGAAATACAATTTACTCCCCTACTTTGACGGATGAAATATACATGTACTTAAGTGGTGATTGTATTCCTTAATTGCAATAGCCAGCACAGTAAAACAAGATTGTGTAAGCAAGTTGGATCCTGCTATATTGTCGAATAACATATTAGCACCAATCCTTAATATTAAAGATGAGAAAACGGATAAAAACATAGTATTTGAAGCAGGAACAACTCCTCTATCCGAAATTAAGAACAAAGTAGATTCTGGAGAATTTGCAGTAGCTTTTATTCTAAAGCCTATTCCTATAAATGCGTTAAAAGAAGTAGCAGACAACAACTTGAGCATGCCACCAAAAAGCACTTATATTGAACCGAAATTACGCTCAGGGTTAATTATTTATCCACTGGACTAATGACAATTGCTAGTAACTTAAAAGCAATAACAAGTAGTTTACCAAAAGAGGTAGCTTTAGTTGCTGTTTCCAAAACGAAACCCAATACTGCTATACTTGAGGCTTACCAAACAGGACAAAGAGTCTTTGGAGAAAATAAAGTACAAGAACTTGTGAAAAAAGCAGAAGAACTACCCAACGATATCGCTTGGCATATGATTGGTCATCTGCAAACGAATAAAGTAAGATTTATTGCTCCTTTTGTCTCTCTAATTCATGCGGTGGATAGCTTAAAATTATTGAAGGAAATAAACAAACGAGCTGAACAAAACAATAGAATAATTGACTGCCTTTTACAAGTTCATATCGCTACTGAAAGTAGTAAGTTTGGTTTTGGAATGGAGGAGGTTGAAAGTGTTTTAAATCAAGCTAAAGAATTTAAGAATATCAGAATTACAGGACTGATGGGCATGGCAACTTTTACAGATGACACTCAGCAAGTAGTAGACGAATTCAAAAGCCTTAAAACTGTATTTGATAGTATAAAAAATGACCACATCACTACCCTATCTATGGGAATGAGTGGCGATTACAAATTAGCAATTGAACAAGGTAGTACTATAATTCGTGTAGGAAGTGCTATATTTGGGCACAGAAACAAATAACATGAAAAAAGTAATCTCAACTAAAAATGCTCCTGCAGCCATTGGGCCGTATAGCCAAGCTATATTCAGTAATAATACCCTTTATTGCTCTGGACAGATTGCAATAAACCCAGCTACAGATAACTTAGTAATGGAAAACATTACTGCAGAAACAACTCAGGTAATGCAGAATATATTAGCAGTACTTACAGCAGCAAATATGGATTTTAGTCATGTTGTAAAATGTTCAATCTTTATGAAAGATATGAACGATTATACAGCTGTAAATGAAGTATATGCTAAAAGTTTTGGAGAAAATCCTCCAGCTCGTGAGGCAGTTCAAGTCTCGGTATTACCAAAGAATGTAAATGTAGAGATATCGGTTATAGCCGTAAAATAATGGAACTTGCTAAGCAAATAATTAAAGGAAACAGAACTGCTTTAGGGCAAGGAATTACCTTATTAGAAAGCACTTTGCCTGAGCATGAAAAACAAGCCCAATATTTAATTGCAGCCTGTTTACCACGTAGCGGAAAATCAATTAGAGTTGGTGTTACAGGAGTTCCTGGTGTAGGAAAGAGCACTTTTATTGAATCCTTTGGAAAACTACTTTCTAGCCAAGGAAACAAAGTAGCGGTATTAGCGATTGACCCAACAAGTGAAAGAACACACGGAAGTATTTTAGGTGATAAAAGTCGAATGCATGAACTAGCTGCTGATGAGAATGCCTTTATCCGCCCTAGCCCAAGTGGAGGAACACTCGGAGGAGTGGCCAACAAAACAAGGGAAAGTATTATTTTATGTGAAGCTGCAGGATTTGATATTATCCTTATTGAAACAGTTGGAGTTGGCCAAAGCGAAACTACAGTTAGTAATTTGGTGGATTTCTTTTTGCTGTTAATGCTAGCAGGTGCTGGTGATGAATTACAAGGTATAAAAAGAGGAATAATGGAATTAGCTGATGCTTTAATAATTACCAAAGCCGATGGCGATAATTTGCAAAAAGCAAAAAATGCTGCACTAGAATATAAAAGAGCTTTGCACCTCTTCCCTCCTATGGAAAATAACTGGACACCACAAGTTAGTACTTGCTCAGCTTTAAAAAATGTTGGTGTATTAGAAATTTTTGAAACAATAAATAAGTTTAATGCGCAAATGATAAGTAGTAGTTGGAAAAATATAAATAGAGAAAACCAAAATATCTATTGGCTACACCACATAGTAAAAGAAGAATTAGGCAGCAAACAATACAACTCACTTCTAGCTGAAGGAAAATTTAAAATGATGGAAAAAGAATTAACCAAAGGAAAAACTATTTATCAAATATTTAGCAGCATTTAGGTCTACCTATAGGCTTTCCGCTTGTTCATTTCTTAAACGGCATGTCAATTTATTGGATATTATCACTCTACTTCTGTGAGAAAATCCTGTATCATTCTTTGAAATAACTGTCCACCAAAGTCTAGATGTCTAATAAAAAGAAAGACTCGCCTTCATATATTTTATAGATAATTTCTGATGTAGAGTTAGGTTCCTTTCTAACATTTGTATAGCCATCTGGGTCATCAATTTCACCAATTATTAAATGGTCTTTGGTATCTTCTTCATAAGTAGTAGTTTTTTCATAATCTTAGTTTATTGTTAATAAAACAAATGCATTTTCTCTTTCTTCTTCCATCCTGCCCTACTACTATAATCAGCAAAATAAATTATAATATCAGCTTGAGAAGCGTACTCTACAAAGAAAATTTTCTTATCTGCCCTACTCAAATAATCTACAAAAAACCAATTTCCGTCATTCTTTCCTGCTCGGCTTTCGTAATCAACTTTGTAAACAGATAAGTCTGCCCTGCTTTCATAGTCAGCAACAAATACTTTAATATCAGCTTGGCTTGCATATTCAACTGAGAATACTTTTTGAGCTTTAGTAATTATTGTACAACTAATTACCAAAATAAGGATTAAAATCATCTTTTTCATGCTTTAAAACTACAAATTTATAAATAGAAAACAAAATCAAACAACTAGTAAAACCAACCAACAACTATTTCCTATATTTGCGACCTCTAAAAAAATACAATATAAAGCATGACAAAAGTATCAGATAGACTAAATCGCCTTGCAGAATCAGCAACCCTAGCAATGGCACGAATGAGTAGAGAACTGAAAGCTAAAGGTCATGATGTAATTGCCTTAAGCCTTGGAGAACCCGATTTTGACACACCTGATTTTATAAAAGAAGCAGCCAAAAAAGCAATTGACGATAATTTCTCTCACTACACGCCTGTACCTGGTTTACCTGAGTTAAGAAACGCTATTGTCTCAAAATTCAAAAGAGATAATAAATTAGAATTTACAGCTGATCAAATTGTAACTTCTACTGGAGCAAAGCAGTCGCTTGCAAATGTATGTTTGAGTTTACTAAACCCTGGTGATGAGGTGCTATTACCTTGTCCTTACTGGGTGAGTTATGCTGAAATCATAAAGCTAGCTGAAGGCGTACCTGTTGAAGTACCATCTTCAATTGATAGTGATTTTAAAGTTACCCCAGAAGAATTAGAAGCTGCAATTACACCCAACACTAAGCTATTGATGTTCAGTTCTCCTTGTAACCCAAGTGGAACGGTTTACACAAAACAGGAACTAGAAGCTATTGCAAAAATGTTGGAGAAATATCCTTATATTTATGTTGTTGCTGATGAGATTTATGAGCACATTAACTTTACTGAAGGGCACTTTTCAATAGGAACTATTACTAGTATGAAAGAAAGAACAGTTACTGTAAACGGAGTAAGTAAAGGATATGCTATGACAGGTTGGCGTGTTGGTTTTATTGGCGCACCACTTTGGATAGCAAAGGCTTGTAATAAAATTCAAGGGCAAATAACTTCAGCAACTTGTGCAATTGCACAAAAAGCTGCAGAAACAGCTATGCTTGCTGATCCCAAAGAAGTTACTGCCGACATGAAAGCTACTTTCCTAAAAAGGAGAAATATGATTTTAAACGAACTAAATACTATTGAAGGAATTAAATGCAATATTCCTAAAGGTGCATTTTATGTTTTCCCTGATGTAAGTCATTATTTTGGGAAATCTGATGGTACTACAACAATCCGTAATGCTACTGATTTTTGCATGTATTTATTAAATAATTCACATGTTGCTTTGGTAGCTGGTGATTGCTTTGGTAACTCTGAATGTGTTAGAATTTCGTACGCAGCAGCAGATGATAAATTGATAGAGGCAATGGGAAGAATTAAGAATCAATTAGCAAAATTAAGCTAATGGATTTAAATACATTATTTCAAGATTTCAATAACAAAAAAGTCCTTATTGTGGGTGATACTATGATTGATGCTTACATGTGGGGAGAAATAAACAGAATGTCTCCAGAAGCGCCTGTTCCTGTTGTAAAAGTAAAAAAACATGAAAACCGATTAGGTGGGGCAGCAAATGTTGCCTTAAATTTAAAAGCTTTAGGAGCAACTCCTATTTTATGCTCAGTAATAGGAACAGGAAATAGAGGTGTTTTGTTTAAAGAATTAATGAAAGAATCTAAGCTTTCAACAGCAGGAATTCTTTCTAATAACAAAAGAAAAACAACTATAAAAACTAGAGTAATTTCTGAAAAAAAGCAACAATTACGAATTGATGAGGAAGAAACCAACCCTATCATTCAAACTGAGGAATTCTTAACACTTACCGAAAGCTTAATGCATGATATTGATGTTATTATTCTACAAGATTATAACAAAGGAGTACTTACTCCTGAAGTTATTGAAAGCGTAATAGCAGCAGCAAATAAAAAAGAAATTCCTACAATAGTAGATCCTAAAATACAGAATTTTCATTCTTATAAAAATTGTACAATCTTCAAACCTAACCTAGCAGAGATAAAAGCTGGAATGTGCATTGATTTTGATGCAGATAATGTAGCTGAACTTGAAAGTACATCAGCAGAACTAAGAGAAAAACTAAATGCTAATGGAGTTCTACTGACTTTATCTGAAAGAGGTATTTGCATACATTCTGAAGAAGAATTTACACATACTCCAGCTTTTAAAAGCAATATTATTGATGTTTCTGGAGCTGGCGATACAGTAGTATCTGTAGCATCATTATGTCTTGCTTCAAAAATGGATTACACACAACTTTCAATTCTTTCTAATCTAGCTGGAGGGATTGTTTGTGAGGAAGTTGGAGTAGTACCAATTAATAAAGATAAATTGCTTATTGAAGCAAAAAAATATATTAATTAATGTCAAAAGTGACGCCTTACAATAGTTCAGAAAGCAAGAAAAAACAAGTTTCTGAAATGTTTGATAATATCGCAAATAGTTATGATTTCTTAAATCATTCATTATCATTAGGAATGGATAATATTTGGCGTAAAATTGCAATTAAAAAGCTAACAAATAATCCTAAAATAATACTTGACATTGCAACTGGAACTGGAGATTTTGCAGTAAGTGCAGCAAAATATACAGATGCAAAAATTACTGGCATAGATATTTCTCAAGGAATGCTAAATGTTGGAATTGAGAAAGTAAGGAAGAAAAACCTAAATAACAGAATTTATCTTCAATTAGCAGACTCTGAGAGCTTACCTTTTAATGACAATACATTTGATGCCATAACAGCAGGATTTGGAGTTAGGAATTTTGAGAATCTTAATAAAGGTTTATCAGAAATGAAAAGAGTTTTAAATAATGATGGAATAGTAGTAATTTTAGAGCCTTCTACTCCAAAATATTTTCCATTAAAACAATTCTATAAATTATATTTTCATCATGTTTTGCCAACAATTGGGGCTTGGATTTCTAAGGACAAAGCAGCATATTCATATCTACCAGAATCTGTTGATGCTTTTCCATCAGGAGAAAAGTTTATTGATGAACTGAAAAATGTAGGGTTTAAAGATTGTAAGCACATACCTCTCACATTTGGAATTGTATCACTTTATATTGCAATAAAATAAAACAGTATTCGTTAAAGTGCTGATGAAAAAACTCACCACATATTTCCTTTTACTTGCCTTGTTTTTAGGGACACTTTCATCTAAAGCTCAAAGAAATAAAAGAGCACAAAACTTAATACAATACGATTATAAAAGATTGCATTTTGGTTTTACGCTAGGAATAAATGATTTGAATTTTAACATGCAGAAGAATTCGAATACTATTACAAATGACACTTTAAAAACGCTTAATTCAAAAAGCCAAAAAGGATTTAATCTAGGTATTGTATCTAACCTCAGAATTGGAAAATATACAGATTTAAGATTTGTTCCAACTTTAGTTTTTGGTGAAAGACATTTATATTATGGATTTATAGATATGGAACAAAAAGATGATGAGCGCATCAAGAGAATAGAATCTACACTCATTGATTTTCCGATTTACATTAAATACAAATCTGCCAGATATAATAATTTCAGAACTTATGTAATTGGAGGATTAAAGTACAGTATGGATATTGCTTCTCAAGATAAAATTGATGATGATGGACAGGAAATTGTAAAATTGAAAAAAAATGATTTAATGGGTGAAGTTGGTTTTGGTTTAGATTTTTACTTAGAATACTTTAAATTCTCTCCACAAATAAAATTATCTTACGGATTACTTAACTTGCTTTCAAAGGACAAATCTATTTACACTCAATCACTTAACAGATTGAGCACAAACAGCTGGATGCTTTCGTTTACTTTTGAATAAATTAAAATCGTTTTTATCATAATGAGTTAATTATTTGTCATTTTATTACCATTTAGGCAGATTTTTTACAAAAAAAAAAAAAAACT
>CAJQLK010000101.1 GCA_905479165.1 uncultured Flavobacteriales bacterium
TTTGGTTCCGCCTAAATTAGTAAAAAGATAATTATTAAGATTGTGTTTTTTCACAAAAGTTTGAAGCTCATTTACTATATTGATTGACAAAGGTATAAGACGTTCTTTATTTCGTTTTCCTAAAACCTTAATCAAACTATTACTAAAATTAATATCAAAAATCTTAATGTTTATCAACTCTGAAAGTCGAATCCCTGTTACATAAAACAATTCTATAATTAATTTATCACGCTCACCAATAAAACCCTCATCAAACTCAACTTCATTTAATAAGCTCTCAATTTGATTTTCTTCAATAAATACTGGTAATCTCTTTTTCGATTTGGGAGCAACAATTTTTAACATTGGGCTTTCAGAAATTATCTTCTCTCTTATCATAAATTTAAAATATGTTTGGAGTGTTGAGATTTTTCGATTAACTGACCTTGGATTCACCCCTTTTTCAAGCAAGGAAGCAATCCAACTTCTCACAATTTGAAAACTAATTTCAGAAACTTCATCAGTAATTTGATATTCCTCAGTAAGAAATATTGAAAATTGATCTAAATCTGTTGAGTAAGAAGTAATTGTATGCTCTGAGAATCTTTTCTCAGCAGAGAGATATTTTATAAATTTATTTTTGAGCATAAAAAAACCTTTGTATTTGAAACGAAATTACAAATAAAAAGGTTCTAAAATAATTAAAAAATATATTTTTATTCCATATCTCTTAAAAGATCTTCAGAATAAATAGCTTTTTGCTTTTTTACACGCAATCTTTCAGAAGGCTTTATGTATTGCTTTCTTGCTCTTAATTGTTTTAAAGTTCCTGTTTTTAAGAATTTTCTTTTAAATCGCTTAAGTGCTCTATCGATATTCTCTCCGTCTTTTACTGGTATTACTAACATATTAATTTTAAATTTGGGCTGCAAAAATATAAATATCTTTGCAACTAACAAACATTATCCTATAATTTGTTTTGAAATAACTAATTTTTGGATTTCTGAGGTTCCCTCACCAATAGTACACAACTTTGCATCACGGTAAAAACGCTCTACCGGAAAATCCTTAGTATAACCATAACCACCTAGAACTTGAACTGCATCATTTGCCACTTTTACTGCAACCTCAGATGAATAATACTTTGCCATTGCCCCCTCTAAAGTCATTCTTTCTCCTCTATTCTTTTTATCAGCAGCAAGGTAAATCAATAGTTCTGAAGCCTCAATTTCAGTTGCCATATCAGCTAATTTAAAAGCAATAGCTTGAAACTGTGCAATTGGTTTACCAAACTGCTCACGCTCTTTTGCATATTGTTTAGAAGCATAATACGCTCCTTTTGCAATTCCTAACGCTAAGGCTGCAATAGAAATTCTACCACCATCCAACACCTTCATAGCTTGAACAAATCCTCCACCAACATTTCCTAAAATATTTTCTTCTGGAACGCGACAATTATCAAAAACAAGCTCTGCTGTTTCAGAAGAACGCATACCCAATTTATCTTCCTTCTTTCCAGATGTAAATCCTGGAGTTCCTTTTTCTACAACAAAAGCAGTCATTCCACGAGAATTTCCTTTTACACCAGTACGAACAATAACTACAGCTATATCACCTGAAATAGCATGCGTAATAAAGTTTTTAGCTCCATTCAATACCCAATCATCACCATCCTTGACTGCAGTAGTTGACATGCCTCCAGCATCCGAACCTGTATTATGCTCAGTTAACCCCCAAGCTCCAATCCACTCAGCAGAAGCTAATTTGGGTAACCATTTCTTTTTCTGTTCCTCACTTCCAAATTGTAAAATGTGACCAGTACATAAAGAATTATGTGCAGCCATAGAAAGTCCAACAGAAGGATCTAGAATAGATAACTGCTCAATAGCAGTTACGTATTCAGTGTAAGAAAATCCTGAGCCCCCATATTCTGTAGGAACTAAAACTCCCATTAAACCAAGCTCTCCTAGTTTTTTAAATACTTCTACTGGAAAAGTTTGATTATCATCCCACTTACGAACAAAAGGAGTAATATTTTGTTTACCAAACTGCTGAATCATATCAGTAATCATTTTTTGGTTTTCATTAATTGTAAAATCCATCTAATATCTTTTTAAACTAATTATTTCTTTTGAATATTTTTCTAATTTTTCATTTCCATTTAGATAATCTAAACTAATTACAAAAGTAAAAGCAGCCACATTAGCTCCTAACTTTTGAATAAGCTCCGAAGCAGCGCAAGCAGTACCTCCAGTGGCTAAAAGATCATCATGCACTACAATATTCCAACCTTTTTTTATATCTAGTTTATGTACTTCAACTTCTGCTGAACCATACTCCAAATCGTACTTATATTTTAAAGTTTTTCCAGGTAATTTACCCACTTTTCTAATTGGAATAAAAGGAATCTCCATTTTATTAGCAAGTAAAAAACCAAATAAAAACCCTCTACTCTCCACCCCAACAATAGCATCAATCTGCTTTCCTTTTAATTGCTCAATAAAAGCATCAACAATTTCATTAGATAAAATAGGATCTAATAAAAGAATAGTTATATCCTTAAAATTAATTCCTGGTTTTGGAAAATCAGGAAATTCCCTAATAGCTGTATGTATCTTTTGACTAATCATGATTCTATATTGCTAGTCTATTTAAACCTCTTAATAACACCACTCTTAAGTCTACTGTAATAATCATCTAGATCAGCTCTAACTTCCTTAGATAAAATAAGCAAACCAATAATATTTGGGAAAGCCATTGCTAAAATCATCATGTCAGAGAAGTCAAGTACTGCGCCTAATTTTACTGAAGAACCTATTACAATAAAAACAAGGAATAATAACTTATATGAATATTCAGAAACCTTACTTTTTCCAAATAGAAATGTCCAAGCTTTCAGTCCGTAATAGGACCAAGAAATCATAGTAGAAAAAGCAAATAAGAAAATAGCAACAACTAATAAGTAAGGAAACCAAGCAAATACTGATCCAAAAGCTTGAGAAGTCATTTGAGCACCTTCCACACCTTGTACATTATGATACCCTGTAATTATAAGTACTAAAGCTGTCATAGTACAAATAACAACTGTATCAATAAAAGGTTCCAATAAAGCAACAATTCCTTCTGATACTGGCTCATTTGTTTTAGCAGCAGCATGCGCAATAGAAGCAGAACCAACACCCGCTTCATTTGAAAAGGCTGCCCTTCTAAATCCTTGAATAAGCACTCCTACTATACCGCCTAAACCAGCAGCTGGAACAAAAGCCCCTTTAAATATTAAAGCAAATACATTTCCAATTTCTGTAATGTTAAGTAGAATTATAATTAATGCCGCACCCACATATAAAGCAGCCATAAAAGGTACTATTTTCTCTGTAACATTAGCAATTGATTTTATACCTCCAATAATAACTGTACCTACTAAGATAGCTAAGATTAAACCAAACATTGGTCCGTTACCTGCTAAGGCTGGAAACTGCCCTGCAACTTGAGCATAAGCTTGATTGGCTTGAAACATATTTCCTCCACCAAAAGAACCACCAATACAAAGTATTGCAAATAAAACTGCCAAAACTTTACCAAATCCTGCCATATTGTATTTAGCTAAACCATCACGCAAATAATACATTGGACCGCCTGAAACTTCACTATTTTCATCTAGTTTACGATATTTTACACCTAGAGTACATTCTACAAATTTAGCTGACATTCCAAGCAGTCCAGCTACTATCATCCAGAAAGTTGCACCAGGCCCTCCAATAGAAATTGCTATGGCTACCCCTGCTATATTTCCTAAACCAACAGTTGCAGAAAGAGCAGTAGTTAGAGCTTGAAAATGAGAAACCTCTCCTTTATCATTAGGATCATCATAATCTCCTTTTACTAAAGCAATAGCATGTTTAAATCCTCTAAAGTTTATAAAGTTCATTCTAAAAGTAAAGTAAATAGCTCCGAAGACTAACCATACCACTACAATAGGAACACTAGCTCCTACATCAAAGCCCATTGCTTTAATAGGATCCCAAAAAATAACAGGGACCAAATAGTTATCTACTATTGGCTTAAAAAAGCTATCAATTGTTTCGCTTAATGTAGCTGCTTTTGCTGAGATAGCAGAAATAAGCATTAGGATAAAAAGTGATAATTTGTTTTTCATTGTTAATCTATTATTTTTAATTGCTCATCTATTATAACTAAAGACTCCTCAAAAGAATGTGGGTTATATCCTAATTCTTTTCTAGATTTATCCAAAATAAATCCTGTTTTAGGAGGTCTTACTGCCTTTTGATTAAGTGTTGCTGTGCTTATCTTATTTAAATTATCTATTGAGTTTCCATAGTGTTTAGCAATCCTCTCTACTATTTCATAAATACTCATAATATCTTTTCCTGAAGCATTAAAAATACCTAATGCTTTTTTCTTAGCTGCTAAAATACAAATATCTGCTAAGTCCTCCGCCAGAGTTGGTGCACGGAATTGGTCATCAATAATATTAAGAGAATCGCCTTTTTCTAAAGCACCCTTTGCCCAAAGTACTATATTACCTCTATTTAATTTTTCTCCTACTCCAAATACAATTATGGTTCTAAGAATCGTCCATTTCACACTATGAGCTTGCAATAACTGCTCAGATTTTAATTTGGACAATCCATAATAAGAAAGTGGGTTCGGTATATCCTCTTCAGTATAAGGACCATCCTCGCCATCAAAAATAAAATCAGTAGAAATTTGAATTAAATGAGCATCAATATTAACACATGCATCAGCTAAATATTTTACTGCATCAATATTTAATGCATCGCAAGCATTCTTACGATCCTCACACAAATCGACATTAGTCATAGCTGCCGTATTTATAACAACTTGTGGTTTCTCGCTTTCAATAAGCTTAGCAACTGCGTCATTATTTGTGATATCTAAATCAAAATAAGTGTAGTTGCTTCTATCTGTCACTCTATTACCCCCTTTGGAGGTTGCAATAAGTTCAACGAAGTAGTCCTTTCGTAATTTATGTAAGAGTTTCTGACCCAATAAACCATTACTACCTGTAATTAGAATCTTCATTTAGTATGAACTAGGCTTTAATAAATACATAATAAGATAAATAAAGATTGGAGAGCCAAGCCCTAAAACAGCTGCAGCCACAAATAAAATTCTTAAACCTCTTACATCAAGCCCAAACTTATCAGCAAGCCAAGCACAGACACCTAGAATTTTTCTTTTAATCATTAGATTTCTCAATTAATAAATCAATCTTATCTACAATAGTCCTTTCAAGTTCCATAATAGAACCTTCAACTTTTAAAATCTGATGTTCTAATTCAATAATCTTATTTTGATTTTTCTTAGATTTCTGTATATCAATAATCAACCATGCAAAAGCAATAACTTCAATAAGTAAAAGTAATACAGTAAGTTGTATTTGTAAATTTTCCATAATTATTATTATAAATCAAAAACACTTTTTCGTTTTCTATATTTAAAATGATTTCTTATTTTTAATAAGAAAATCATAAACAAATATATCAAAATAGTGATTGCATTAGTAAAAGCTGCATAAATAAAAAACAAACGAATAAAAGAAGCTCTAACTCCAAGGCGGTTACCCCACCAGGAACTAACACCAAAAAATTGTTTTTCAAAGAAATTCCTTAAGAAACTAATCATTTTTTATCATTTTTTTCAATGCTGCAAGTTAACATTTTTTTGGCTATAATAATTATTATATAACAGAATAATTGCCTGATTTTGCCTCGAAAAATATAAAAACTTATCTTTCATTCACTTTTATTTGCAATAATAATTTATTTTTGAAAGATAAATAAAATTTATGTTCTTCATAGCATCAAAACTACTTGCTTTTTTAAGCAAACCAATCATCTGGATTTTTCTTCTATTAATTAGTTCGCTAATTTTTAAAAATAAAATGAGGCAACTTCTTTTTACTTTACTAATTGCTTTTTATTTTTTTAGCAATAGTTTTATTGCTGATAGTTGCGCAAGACTTTGGGAGGTGCCAAGATTTAATCCCACTACAACTTATGATGTTGGAATCGTTTTAGGAGGAGTTAGTGATTATGATAAAATAACAAAAGCTCATAACTTTAACAAACATGCAGATAGATTAATTGATGCAGAACAGCTTTATCATAAAGGAATAATAAAGAAAATAATGCTATGCGGAGGTAATGGAATGCTTCTTAATGATGGATATATTGAAGCAAATGCAATGAGAAATCATTTGCTGCAAAACAACATACCAAATGAGGATATTATTATTGAAAATACTTCAAGGAACACTAAAGAGAATGCTTTTAATTCTTTTGAAATTTTAAAGAAAAAATACAAAAACGGAAAATTTCTTATAGTAACCTCTGCACAACATATGAGACGGTCTCAACTTTGCTTTGAAAAAGCTGGATTAAAAACGACTGCATTTCCAACGGACTGCACAACTTCCTATACTAATTTTGGAATTGAATACATGTTGTTGCCTAGTTTAAGAGCTCTTGAAGTTTGGGAAAACCTTATACATGAATGGATAGGTTTTGTAGTTTATAAAATAACTTTTTAGATTCCTTTTAAAGATAGAAGAGAGGCCATTTCTTGATGTAATTTCTCTGCTTCAATTCTTGATTTTTCAGCAAAATCAAGATTATTTCCCGCATAAATAATTCCTCTAGAAGAATTAACTAATAATCCACAATCAGCATTCATTCCATATTTTGCTACATCTTGAAGATTTCCACCTTGCGCACCAACACCTGGAACTAATAAAAAATGATTTGGAATAATTTGTCTAATTTTAGAAAGTTGTTCTGATCTTGTAGCTCCAACTACATACATCATATTTGCATCAGTTCCCCAATTTTTAGAAGATTCTAAAACTTGCTCAAATAATTGTTTACCATTTTTATCTTCAATCTTCTGAAAATATAAACCTCCTTTATTAGATGTAAGCGCTAAAACAATTGCCCATTTATCTTCAAATTCTAAAAATGGCGTTACAGAATCCGAACCCATATATGGTGCAACTGTAACTGAATCAAAGTTCATGTTTTCAAAAAAAGCACGGGCATACATACTAGATGTGTTTCCTATATCCCCCCTTTTTGCGTCAGCAATAGTAAAAATGTTTTCCGGAATATAATCCAATGTTTTTTGCAAACTTTCCCAACCACTAACTCCCATACATTCATAAAAAGCAATATTAGGTTTGTATGCAACACAGAATTCCTTAGTTGCATCAATTATTTGCTTGTTAAACTCAAAAATAGGATCTTCTAATTCCAATAAATGTTTTGGGATTTTATGAATATCAGTATCTAAACCTACACAGAGGAAAGATTTTTTTTTCTTAATTTGAGCTATTAGTTGTTCTCTATTCATCAGATGAAGTAGTTCCAACTTTAAGTTTTTCAGCATTTTCAGCCAATTGTAATTCATCAATAAATTCTTGAATATCACCACCAATTACATTCTGTAAATTATATTTAGTCAAACTAATCCTATGCTCTGTAACTCTACCTTGTGGATAGTTATAAGTTCTGATTTTTGCTGATCTATCTCCAGATGAAACCATTGTTTTTCTATGCTTTGCATCTTCTTCTAACTTCTTTTGTAATTCAATTTCATAAATCCGAGAACGCAAAACCTTTAATGCCTTATCATAATTTTTATGTTGTGATTTTTGATCCTGACATTGAGCTACAACTCCAGTAGGAATATGGGTTAAACGAACTGCTGAGTAAGTTGTATTTACCGATTGCCCACCAGGACCTGAAGAACAATAAGTATCTTTTCTAATATCAGATGGCAATAATTCTATATCAAATTCCTCAGCCTCAGGCAATACAATTACAGTTGCTGCTGATGTATGAACTCTTCCTTGCGTTTCTGTTTGAGGGACTCTTTGCACCCTATGAACCCCACTTTCAAATTTTAATTGTCCGTAAACATCTTCACCTGAAATATTTAGAATAATCTCCTTATAACCTCCTGAAGTTCCGTCTGCTACATCAACTAATTCCGTTTTCCAACCTCTTGTTTGTGCATAAGCAGAATACATTCTATATAAATCTCCTGCAAAAATACTAGCCTCATCTCCACCGGCTCCAGCTCTAATCTCCATTACTGCATTTTTAGCATCTGCTGGGTCTTTTGGAATTAAAAGAACTTTAATTTCCTCATCCATTTCATCCTTTCTTGGCAAATTTTCATCAAGTTCCATTTTTGCCATTTCCTTCATTTCAGCATCATCACTTTCTGATAAAATTTCTTTTGCTTCTGCAATATTACCCACCAAATCACGATATTCTTTGTATGCCTTTATAATAGGATCTAAATCTTTATATTCCTTACTAAGCTGAACATAAAGTTTCATATCATTCATAGCATCAGGAGAAGAAATTAGTTTTTCAACTTCTTTATATCTATCGTTTATAGCGGATAATTTATCTAACATTCTAATATATATATGTTCCGAATTCGGAATTAATCGTTAATTTTTTTCCTTTGAAATCTTCTACTCTACCAACAATTTGCGCATCCACATTAAAGGATTTTGAAATAGCAATAATATCTTCTGAAATCTCCTCAGGAACATAAAGCTCCATTCTGTGTCCCATATTAAATACTTTGTACATCTCCTTCCAATCTGTCCCTGATTCTTCTTGAATCAGTTTAAATAAAGGAGGCAAATCAAACATATTATCCTTTATTACATGAACATCATTTATAAAATGCAATACTTTAGTTTGAGCACCACCACTGCAATGAACCATTCCATTAATCTGAGTTCTATATTTATCTAGAATTATTTTAATAATTGGCGCATAAGTTCTAGTTGGTGAAAGTACTAATTTACCAGCATCAAGATCAGAACCTTCAACAGAATCAGTTAGTTTTTGAGATCCAGAATACACCAAATCCATAGGTATAGAAGTATCAAAACTTTCAGGGTATTTCTCTGCCAAAACTTTTAAAAACACATCATGACGGGCAGAAGTTAATCCATTACTTCCCATTCCACCATTATATTCGGTTTCATAAGTTGCCATACCTGAAGATGACAAACCAACAATAACATTACCACCTTTGATATTAGCATTATCAATCACATCAGTTCTTTTCATGCGAGCAACTACTGTAGAGTCTACAATAATTGTACGCACTAAATCCCCAACATCAGCAGTTTCACCTCCAGTAGAAATGATATTTACACCGAACTTTTTATATTCCTCTAAGAGCTCTTCAGTACCATTAATAATCTGAGAAAGCACAGCGCCATTAATCAAAGATTTATTTCTTCCAATAGTTGATGAAAGCATGATATTATCAGTTGAACCGACACATAACAAATCATCAATATTCATAATTAATGCATCCTGAGCAATTCCCTTCCACACTGAAATATCACCAGTTTCTTTCCAATACATGTATGCTAATGATGATTTTGTCCCGGCACCATCAGCATGCATTATTAAACAATAATCATCATCACCACTTAAATAGTCAGGAACAATCTTACAAAATGCAGATGGGAAAAGTCCTTTATCTACATTTTTGATTGCACTATGCACATCCTCTTTATCAGCCGAAACTCCTCTTTGATTGTATCTGTCTGTTACCATAATTGTAAAAAAAAACATCCTATAAATAGGACGCTTTTCTAATATCTTTATGTTATTTAATTATTATCATTGGTAGGAACATAATCTTCTCTCAATACTTTGAAAGATGTTCTTCTATTATATTGATGTGCTTTTTCTCTATTATTCTTAAATCTAATCTTTTTTATGTATGATTCAGTAAGCACATCACCAACCTTAAATCTACCATCTTTTACCTCAATTACAAAGGGTTCTTTTTCACCCATTCCTTTAGCTACTAATTGTCCAGCATCAATACCTTGACTTACTAAATAAGCTATACAAGCATCAGCTCTCTTTTGAGATAGTGAGTTATTTTGTGTATTTGAACCAACAAAATCAGTATGAGATTTAAGTTCAATTACTACATTAGAATTGTCAAGTAATGATTCAGCAAGTTTATCTAAATCAACAATTGATTCTGCTCTTAATTCTGCTTTATTAAAATCATACTTAATTAGTGGCAAAATAATTTCTTTCTTTACAGGATCAATACTAAGATCAACCATAAATGTTTTATTTAACTCAATACCCACAGTAGTTTCATTTACTGATTTCTTTAAGTAGCCTTCTGAATTTACTACAATTTCGTAAGAAGTTAGAGGCATTAATTTGAATTCATATTTACCTGTATTATCAGTTTCAACTTCATTATAAGTTCCATCATTAGCAATTAACTGAACTTTAACACCCGTCATAATTGCGCCAGTTTTAGAATCAGTAACAATACCTTTAAGATTTAAAACTAAAGCAGGTAATTCAAACTGATAAATATCATCACCTCCTTTTCCTCCAGTTCGATTTGAAGTTAAATAACCTCTTTCTCCTCCTTTTTCAACTATCATATTAAAATCATCAAAAGATGAATTCACTGGAGATTTTAAATTAACAGGAAGAATATAAGCACCATTTTCATCTGCAGAAGTTTTGTAAATATCAAACCCTCCCATTCCTACATGACCATTAGATGCAAAGTAAATAACTCCCTCATCTGCTAAGTAAGGAAACATTTCATCTCCAGGAGTATTAACAAGAGGTCCTAAATTTACTGGGTCACTCCATCTATTTCTCTTTTCTTTTACTGATATCCATAAATCCTTACCCCCATAACCACCTGCTAAATCGGAAGAAAAAATAAGAACTGTCTCATCATCACTTAAAGCAGGATGACCAATAGTTGTATTACTATCTAATTTAACTTGAAGCATTTGAGTCGCTCCCCAAAGTTTACCCTTTCTTTTGGATACATAAATACCACAACCTAAATCTTTCTTCTTTTCAACTTTACATTTAGTAAGATATATAACCGTACCCCTTTTATTTACAAAAACAGAACCTTCATTTCCTTCAGAGTTTAATGGCTCAGGCATAACAATTGGTCTGCTCCAAGCACCTTTTTTATTAACTTTAGTAAACCATACATCAGTAAAAGGCTCTCCTGTTCGTGCATCTAACTTATTAGTTAAACCTCCCGTTCTTGAAGATGTAAAATACATCTCAGTATATTCTCCATTTCCAAAAGAAGCTGAATAATCACTATACCTAGAATTAACAACAGGCATTAATTCTACTTTATATCTTGTTGGTAAATCTTTCCATTTTAATGCAAAGTTGCACGATTTTAATCCCATTTCTCCTCTAACATCAGTAGGATTTAACTGAATGTATTTGGTGTATTGAGGAACAGCCTCATCTAAATCACCTTGCATTCTTAACACATCAGCGTACCTTAAATAAACAGTAACATCAGGATATTTAGCTTTTATTGCTCTTTTGTAATAGCTTTCAGCACGCTTTACATTACCTGACATCCTATAACATTCAGCTTGCTTGAAGATAATTTCAGCTTTCACAGCTCTATTTTTAGTTTTCTGATAAGCTTTTTTGTAAAGTTCAGCAGCTTTAGAATATTCTTCCAAACTAAAAGCCATGTCAGCTTTCTTTAATTTTCTACTTTTTTTCTGAGCATAAACATCAGAATGAGAAACAGTAACTAAAAAAATAAAGATGGAAAGTAAGCGTAATAATTTTTTCATTTTATGATTTTTATTATTCGTGCTAAAATAGGTAATAATTTATAAACTTATTAAAAACAGGAAAACAGAATTATAACAAGTTGATTGTTAACTAATACTACTCTACTGATTTTACAGTTTTAACAATTCTAGACGCAATTTTATAAGGATCTGCATTTGAAGCAGGCCTTCTATCTTCCAAGTAACCTTTCCATCCATTATCAATAGTTAAAATAGGAATTCTAATTGACGCTCCTCTATCTGATATTCCATAAGAAAAATCAGTGATTGAAGCTGTTTCATGAAGACCCGTTAATCTTTGATCATTATATTCACCATAAACATCAATATGCTCCTTAGTTACATTACGAAAAGCTTCACAAACTTGCATATAAGTTTCCTTTGAACCACATTCTCTTAAAGTAGAGTTTGAAAAATTAGCATGCATACCTGAACCATTCCAATCTCCTTTAACTGGCTTTGGATGATACTCAATATAGTAATTATAATCTTCAGTTAATCTATCTAATAAGTAACGAGCAACCCAAAGCTCATCTCCAGCTTTTTTAGCTCCTTTTGCAAAAAGCTGGAATTCCCATTGCCCACAAGCAACTTCTTGATTGATGCCTTCAAAATTAATTCCAGCCTCAATACATAAGTCAGCATGCTCTTCAACGAATGACCTGCCATGAGTGTTTTTACCTCCAACTGAACAATAATACATTCCTTGAGGACCTGGATAACCACCAAGTGGAAAACCTAAAGGCAACTGAGTTTCTACATCCATGAGGAAATACTCTTGCTCAAAACCAAACCAAAAATCATTATCATCATCTAAAATACTTGCTCTTGCATTAGTAGCATGTGGAGTGCCATCCGCATTCATAACTTCTGTCATTACTAAAAATCCATTAATCCTTTGAGGATCAGGAAATATTGCAACAGGTTTTAATAGACAATCAGATGAATCTCCAGAAGCTTGCTTAGTTGAACTCCCATCGAATGCCCAAATTGGACAAGCTTCAACAGTACCATCAAAATCATCAACAACTTTAGTTTTACTTCTCATATTCTGAGTTGGAAAGTAACCATCAAGCCAAATGTATTCTAATTTAGTTTTCATTTTTATTTATATTTTTGATTAGTAACATCCGGCAAATATAAAAGTAAAAACTATAAATTCTACTATTAATCTTAATAGCAGTAAAATCATTTTATCAACAAATTGTTAATTTTTAATTTAATGAAAAGAAAGGTGAGAAATGTAGATAAGCAACAGAACAACACCTTCTTTTCTGCTTATCTGACTTTTAGAACAAGTATACAAAAATAAACCAACTACTAGATTAATTACAATCATCTACATGTAACCTAAAGTAAAAATTTTAGCATCAATTATATTGATTTCTTTAATATCTGCAGTAACCCCTAAAACAGTAAGTATATTAAAGATATTAGACTCAATTAAATTTCTAATAGCCAAATTATCTTTGCGAGAAGTTAAGATAAGTAGGCATGAAAAGAGCAATAATATTACTTTAAAAAAGAAAACCAACAGAAACACCATTAAAAAAATAAAAAAAAGCACCAAAGACTAATGATGTAAGCAACAACATAGGATAGTTTAAAGTAAGAGTTTGCTTAGAGATTTGAATTCGTAAAATAACTACTGCAACTACAAGTACTAAAGTGATATTAGCAATATTAGAACCAATAACATTTCCAAAAGCAATATTACTACTTCAATCTAATAACAGCTTGAAGGCTAACAAAAAGCTAAGGAGCTGATGTAGCAATAGAAACCGAACCTCTTACCAAGAATTCTCAACCAATAAAAAAGAATGCTAAACCGAGAATTAATAAAATAGTAGGCCTCATTATTTTGTTATATCAAAATCATCTTTAATAGATGTCGCACTATCACGGATTTCTTTTTTAATTTCGTTAGAAGCATCCTTTACCTCACGCATAGTTTTACCTAAACCTTTGGCAAGTTCTGGTATTTTTTTAGAGCCAAAAAAAATAACTATAAAAAGCAATACAACAATGATTTCTGGCCCTCCTATAAATAATAACATATTGCAAAAATAAAAAAGCCCTCTCAATGAAAGGGCTTTTTTATTAAAATTATAAACTAATTATTTTCTTTTTGATTTTACTTCTTTCTTTTTGATAGTATCTAACATAATAGGCGAGGCTACAAATAGTGAGGAGTAAGTACCTACAACAACACCCACCATTAAAGCAAACATAAATCCTCTAATTACCTCACCACCAAAAATAAAGATTATGAGTAATACAAAAAATGTAGTTAAAGATGTATTTATCGTTCTACTTAAAGTAGAATTCAATGCGCCATTAATTAACTCATGTACCCCTTTCTTGGTGTTGTTATTCATAAACTCTCTTACTCTATCAAATACAACCACAGTATCATTAAGAGAATAACCAATAATAGTAAGTAAAGCCGCAATAAACGCTTGATCAATCTCTAATGAGAAAGGTAACACACCATAGAAAATAGAAAATATAGAAAGTACAATTAATACATCATGGAATACTGCAGCAACAGCACCCAAACTAAATTGCCACTTTCTGAATCTTACTAAAATATATAAGAAGATAACTAATAATGAGAAGAAAACTGACCAAACAGCTGCATCCTTAATATCATCAGCAATAGTAGGCCCAACTTTTTGCGAACTCATTACTTCATACTGTAAACCAGTAGTAGCTAATCCTTCAGATAACTTTGACTCAACAATTTTATCAGTAGTAATTTCATTACTCTCAATCATAAATGAAGTAGTAATTTTTACTTGATTATCATTACCAAAAGTTTTAACCTGTGGTGTATAATTCAACCCATCAGCATCAACAAATACAGCCGATAAAGATGCTCTTAAATCTTCATTATTAACAGTTTCATCAAACCTAACAACATAAGTTCTACCTCCTACAAAATCAACACCATAATTTAATCCCTTAGTCACTAGCGAACCAACACCAATTAAAATAATTGCAGATGATAAAATGTAGAATCTTTTTCTTTTCCCAATAAAATCAATATTGATATTTTTAAATGCACCATCAGTTATTTTATTAGCAAAAGTAATTGTTTTACCTTTCGCTAATCTTGCTGAAATAACTAATCTTGTAATAAAGATAGCCGCAAAAAGTGAAGTTAAAATACCAATAACAAGTGTAGTGGCAAATCCTTTAATTGGACCTGTACCGAAAGTATAAAGAATAATACCCGTTAATAAAGTAGTAACATTAGCATCAATAATTGAACTATATGCACTTTTATATCCATCAGAAATTGCTAAACTTAATCCTTTACCACTTCTCAATTCCTCACGGATTCTTTCATAAATAAGTACATTTGCATCAACCGACATACCAATAGTAAGGATAATACCCGCAATACCAGGTAGCGTAAGTACTGCCCCTAATGATGATAACACACCAAAAATGAAGAATACATTCGCTACAAGAGCAATGTTAGAAACTATACCAGCACCACTATAATAGAATATCATATATGCTAAGACTAAAAGTAAAGCAAAAATAAATGATGACATACCAGCATTAATTGCTTCCTCTCCAAGTGAAGGGCCAACAATTGCTTCTTCAATAATACGAGCAGGAGCAGGTAATTTACCAGATTTTAAAATGTTAGCTAAATCCTTTGCCTCATTTAAGGTAAAGTTACCAGTAATAGAAGATCTTCCTCCAGCAATTTCAGCTTGTACAGTTGGATAAGAATAAACATAACCATCAAGTACAATAGCAACAGATTTACCAATATTATCAGCAGTTAATCTTTTCCATTGTTTAGCGCCCTCTGCATTCATTTGCATAGACACCTCTGCAGTTGAACTATATTGACCAAAAGCTTCATTTGCATCAGTTACCGCATCACCTTCCATAGCAGATTTACCTCCTCTATCAGATTTTAATGCAACCAACTGAACAAATTTTCCATCAGGGTCATAAGGTTTTACAGTATAAGCAAATTTTACATCAATAGGGAAAAACTTTTTAACTGCATTATCACTTAAATAAGTATTAACAGCAGCTGTATCTTTTACAGCACATACTCCAACTACAGGACCAGGATTTAACTGACCTGTTTGCTGATTAACATTAGGGTATAAAACAGCATATAATGGGTTTTCAGCAGCAAATTCTTCAAAGCTTAATCCTACATTTGCAGAATCAGATACTAATGAATCACCTTCTAAAACATCAGCCAATAAGGAATTTTCTTCTTCAATTTTCTCAGCTTTTACTTCCTCAATAATTGCAACTTCTTCAGTATTATCTTCTGTACTTACATTTGCAGTTTCTACATCTCTTAAATATGAATTAGCAGATTCAAATGCTTGGAACAACTCATTGTATTCGTAAGTTTCCCAGAACTCTAATTGAGCAGTAGATTGCAATAATTTTCTTGCTCTTTCAGGATCTTTAATACCAGGAAGTTCAACTAAAATTCTTCCAGCAGTCTCTAACCTTTGAATATTCGGTTGTGTTACCCCAAAACGGTCAATTCTACTTCTTAAGATATTAAATGAACGAGAAATTGCATCCTCAACTTCAATTTTCAAGACTTCAATAACTTCCTGATTTGTTTTAGTAAAATCTATCTTATCCCTTAAGTCAGGAGTAGAAAAAAGAACAGATAAACCTGTATTTGCAGCTGGAGCAACTTTTTCGTATTCAATTCCAAAAAGAGTAACAAAATCATCTTGACTGTCTTTTTGAGCATTTAAAGTATTGGTAATTGCAGCAGTAAATGCTTCATCTTTACTGTTATTAGACAATGCTTTTACGACATCAACAACCATAACTTCAAGAGTTACATTCATTCCACCCTTAAGGTCAAGACCTAAATTCAATTCTCTTTGCTGACACTCAGCAAAAGTATATTCAGTTAATAGAATATCAAATACTGGCTCACTATTAATTGAATCTAAATAGAATTTTTGTTTTGCTTCTTGTTCATCAGCTTCATAATTTGCAGCATAAGCAACTGCATCATCTTCTACTCCACCAACAACCCAAGTAAACGATAGTTGGTACAGACAAACTATTGCGAATAGGATTGCGAAAATTTTAATAACATTTCTGTTTTGCATAATCTTTATTTTTATCGTATTTTTTAAGTCGGCAAATATAAAATTATAAAGCAAATAATACAATTACTATATAGGAAACTTTACTGATGAGTATGTAAGATAAAAAGTAATAAGATTATCTACTGTAAAAAATATTGTGTTATTTTGTAAAAAATTATCAAATGAGACTAAAACACGCTTTTATTTTAGGATTTATATTCTCTTCAATTTTATCGTTTTCACAAATGATATTAAACAGAGATACTTCACTTCATTTTACTGAAAATGGAATACAATTCTTATCTCCATTATCTGGAGGCATAAATGCTGGGCAATTTTCAAATATTGATTTAAATTTAGATGGAGTAATGGATTTAGTGGTTTTTGATAAATCAGGCAATAAAATAAGTCCTTTTATAAATGAAAATGGAACTTATACATACGCACCTAAATACAGAGAGAATTTTCCATCCGTACACGACTGGATGCTTTTAGAAGACTACAACTGTGATGGAAAAAATGACATCTACACCTACTCTTCAGGAGGAATGGCAGTTTATAAAAACACCTCAACCACAAGCCTAAGTTTTAGCTTAGTCACCTCTCTGGTTTTGTCAAATTACGGATCCAACAACCTAAATATTTACATCAGCCCAATTGATATTCCTGCTATTGCTGACATTGATTATGATGGTGATTTGGACATCCTTACCTTTTCTATTTTGGGAGGATTTGTAGAATACCACAAAAACATGGCTATGGAACTTACAGGAAGTTGTGATACTGTTGCTTTTGAGTTTTCAGAAAGTTGCTGGGGACTTTTTTATGAAGGACTAAATTCTTACATACTTAATTGCCCTAATTGTCAATGCCCTCAAGTTGCAAACCCCAATAATTCAAATGCAAAAGAAAAACATGCTGGCTCAACTTTACTTGCTATAGATATTGATAATGACAATGATAAAGATTTAGTTCTTGGAGATATTAGCTACAACAACTTGAATCTATTAATTAATGGTGGCGATAATCAAAATGCTATAATGACAGCTGTTGATTCTATTTTTCCTCAAAACTTTAACAATACAATAGCTGCAGAAATGCATGTTTATCCAGCTTCTTATTATGTTGATGTTACAAATGATGGG
>CAJQLK010000102.1 GCA_905479165.1 uncultured Flavobacteriales bacterium
TTGCCTATCAAAACTTGGGATATGGATAATAATTCAAATCAAGAATTAGTGTTTATTGATAAGGTAACAGAGTTTGGAGAAACAAATGGTAAGTTCTGTTATTACATAAAGGCTACTGAAGGTAATAATACTCCTTACGGGTCAGTTCCTGAAGGAAGTTTCTCTAATATTGTATGCATCAGCCAAACTCCTAATATTTTTGTTCCAAATACTTTTACTCCAAATGGAGATGAGCACAATGAGGTGTTTAGGCCAATTGCGTATTTTGTTTCTGAAATTGGTTATTCTTTTTCTATTTTTAATAGAAATGGAAGTGAGATATTCTCTACTAATGATCCATCAAAAGGGTGGGATGGAACATATAAAGGAAGTAAAGTGCAGAATGATAATTATGTATATCATCTAAAATACATAAATTCAGAGGGAGAGTTAACACATAAAACAAATGCTTTTAACCTAGTAAGATAAGTAAAGCTTCAATAACTAAAATAGTCCCTTTTTAAGGGACTATTTTAGTATATAAATTGTTAATTTTGCATAATTTTTAAAATAGTAAATATGAGTAATAAAGTATTGAAGGAGGGTTTAACATATGATGATGTTTTAGTTGTTCCTGCGTATTCGGAAGTATTACCACACATGGTAAGTACAGCTACTAAATTTACTAAAAATATAACACTAAATGTTCCAGTAGTATCTGCTGCTATGGATACTGTTACAGAATCAAAAATGGCGATTGCTATTGCACAGGAAGGTGGAATAGGTGTGCTTCATAAAAACATGAGTATTGAAAGTCAAGCGTTTGAAGTTCGTAAAGTAAAAAGATCTGAAAGTGGAATGATCTTAGATCCTATTACTCTAGGATTAAATGCAAATGTTGGTGATGCTTTTAGAATGATGCGTCAAAATAAAATTGGAGGTATTCCTATTGTAGATGAAAATATGCATCTTCTAGGAATAGTTACTAATAGAGATTTACGCTTTGAAAAAGACATGAGACTTTCTATTAATGAAGTAATGACATCAGAAGGAATTATTACTACTGAATTGAATGACCTTGAAAATGCTGAAGATATCTTAAAAGAAAATAAAATTGAAAAACTACCTATTGTAAATGCTGAAAATAAATTAGTTGGACTAATTACTTTCAAGGATATTATTAAAAACAGGATGCGACCAAATGCTTGTAAAGATAAGTATGGTAGATTAAGAGTTGCTGCTGCTGTTGGCGTTACTGGAGATGTTCTTGAAAGAGTAGAAGCTTTAAACAATGCTGCAGTTGATGCAATTATTATTGATACTGCACACGGGCATACAAAAGGAGTGGCTGATGTTTTGAAGAAAGTAAAATCAACTTACCCTGCTTTAGATGTTGTAGTTGGAAATATTGCAACTGCTGCTGCTGCACAGGCTTTAATTGAAGCCGGTGCTGATGCTGTAAAAGTAGGAATCGGACCTGGTTCAATTTGTACAACAAGAATTGTAGCAGGTATTGGTATTCCGCAATTGACAGCTGTAATGGATGTAGCTGAGGTAACTCAGAAAAATAATGTTCCTTTAATTGCAGATGGTGGAATAAGGTATTCAGGTGATATTGTAAAAGCTTTAGCAGGTGGTGCAAATACTGTTATGTTGGGTTCAATTATTGCTGGAGTTGAAGAAGCTCCAGGAGAAACTATTATCTTTGAAGGAAGAAAGTTTAAATCTTACAGAGGAATGGGGTCTATTGACGCTATGGAAAAAGGATCAAAGGACAGGTATTTCCAAAGTGGAGAAGTTGACGCTAAGAAGTTAGTTCCTGAAGGAATTGTTGGTAGAGTAGCTTATAAAGGAACTTTAGGTGAAGTTATTCATCAGATGATTGGTGGGTTAAGAGCTGGAATGGGTTATACTGGCTCGTCATCTATAAAAGAGTTAAGTAAAGCAGAGTTTTTAAAAATAACTACTGCAGGTGTTGCCGAAAGTCACCCCCATGATGTAACAATAACTAGAGAAGCACCAAACTATAGTAGAAAATAATTAACTAAAATAAAAAAAATGAAAAAAGTAGGATTAAGTGTATTGTTAGTTGCATTTGTTTTAATATCAGGTGCACAAGATGTATTAACTATTGCAGATAAAAACATCTCATTAGAGGAATTTAAAAATGTATTTTATAAGAACAATCATAATGCTGATATTTCAGCAGATTACTTAAATGAGTACATGGAATTATTTGTTAAATTCAAATTAAAAGTAAGAGAAGCGCAAGAATTAGGATTGGATACTATTCCTTCATTTGTTAATGAGCTTGATGGTTATAGAAAGCAATTGGCTAAACCTTATTTGAAGAACGAAGAGTTTGATGAAAACATGCTTACTGAGGCTTATGAAAGAATTAGTTTTGATGTAAATGCAAGTCATATTTTAATCGCAGTTGATGAAAAAGCAACTGATGATGAAGTAAAAATTGCTGAGCAAAAAGCAACTACAATTAAGAAAGATATCTTAGATGGAAAGTTATCATTTGGTGATGCTGCTAAGCAAAACTCTGATGATAAATCTGCTGTTAGTAATAGTGGTGAATTAGGATTCTTCACTGCTTTTATGATGGTTTATGATTTTGAAACTGCAGCTTATACTACTAAAATTGGAGAAATTTCAAACCCTGTTAGAACAAAGTATGGGTTTCATTTAGTAAAAGTAAATGATAAAAGAAAAGCTGTTGGGCAAGCAAAAGTAGCTCATATCATGTTTAAAACAGGGCAGGGAGCTGATGAGAATAAATTAAATCAAGCAAAAGAGAAAATTAATAAAGCACTTCAGTTATTAAATAAAGGTGAGGATTTTGCAGATGTTGCTGAAAGATTTTCTGAAGATAGAGCAACTGCTGTAAAAGGAGGTGAATTACCTGCTTTTGGAGTTGGAAAAATGGTTCCTGAATTTGAAAATAATGCATTCAAACTTAAAAATATTGGAGATATTTCTGTTCCATTCAGAACAGAATATGGATGGCATATCATCAAACTTATAGAAAAAGAGGAAATGCCGTCATTTGATGAGTTGAAAGTAGAATTGAAAAGAAAAATTGAAAGAGATAGTAGAGGTGATTTAAGTAAAAAAGCGCTTTATAAAAAATTGAATGAAATTTATAAAGTAATAAATAAGCCAGCTGTTTATACTTCTTTCAGAAAAGGATCTGCAAATTCAGTTGCTACAGGAACTTTTGAGAAATTAAATAATAATGAAACTTTAGTTACTATTGATGGAATGAGTGTATCTATCAATAAATTCTCAGAATATATTCTGGCATATCAATCAGTAGGAAGTGATATTGATGTTATGTATATTGATTTTTTAAATGAGGAATTATTGGCATATGAAGAGAGTAAATTAGAAGAGAAATACCCTGAATATAAAGCTTTACTGCAAGAATATAGAGAAGGGATATTGCTATTTGATTTAACAAATAAAAAAGTATGGTCTAAAGCTGTTGAAGACACACTTGGTTTACAAGCATTTTATGATGCTAATAAATCTAATTATACATGGGAAAAAAGAGTGGATGCTACAATTTATAGCTGTATTAACTTAACAACTGCAAAGAAAGTAAAAAGAGAAATCTACAAAAAACATAGGGGAACAATAACTAATTCAGATATTTTAGTTAAAATTAATAAAGATGATGCTTTGAGTTTACAAATTGAAAGTAATAAATTTGTAAAAGGTGCTAATAAAAATATTGATTCTATTGAATGGAAAATAGGTATATCAAAAGATATAGTGTTAGAAAACGGATCGTATATTATTATTGATGTTCATGATGTTTTAGCTTCTGGGACAAAGGAATTATCTGAATCTAGAGGAAAGGTTATTTCTGACTATCAGACAGCTTTAGAAAATGATTGGTTAGCTTTACTGAAAGCAAAATATGCAGTAACTATTCATACTGATGTTCTTCATTCACTTATTAAATAGATGAATATTAAGCAATTATTTGTTTTTTCAGCAGTAGTTTTATTACTAAGTTCGTGTTTTAAAAATAAGGAGGGGGTAATAATTGCTAGTGTTAATGAGAAGGATTTAATGCTTGAAGAAGTGTTAGAAGAAATGCCTATGCAAATTGAAGACTCATCCTTTTTTGTTGAAAGTTACATGAATGATTGGATCCGTAAACAGTTGATGATTTATCATGCTGAAATAAATTTAAGTTCAGACATCCAGAATTATGATAAACAGATAAAAGAGTATAGAGCTTCTTTATTAATTTACGCATATCAACAAGAGTTAATTAATCAGAATTTTGACACTTCTATTTCTTTAAAACAAGTTACAGATTATTACAATCAATATAAGGATGAATTTAAGTTAAGTAAAAACATCTTTAAAGGTAGATTTATTGTGGTTGATAGATCAGCTCCCAAATTAATTAACCTTAATAAGTGGTATAAATCTAATAAGGAAAGTAGCTTAGAGGACTTGAATGATTATTGCCAACAATTTGCCAAAGAATATTACTTAGAGGATGATAGTTGGCAATATTTCTCAATTTTCAATCAGAAATTACCAAAGTATATTGTAGAGGAATCTTATTTTTTAGAAAATACAAAAGGAGTTGTGTTTGAAGATGATAATTTAAGATATTATGTTTTTATCAAGGATTACCTAATAAATGGCAGTATTAGTCCGTTAGAGATGGAGCAAGAGAAAATAAAAAATGTGTTATTAAACAAAAATAAAATTGAATATTTGAAGCAATTGGAAGATGAATTGTATCAGAATGGTTTAGCTTTGAAAAAAATTAAAATTTACTAAATGAATAGATTTAAAAACCTTTTATTAATTTCACTTTTTGCTATTGGAGCAAATGCTCAATCAATTGATAAAGTTGAAGCAATTATTGGTGATGAAATTGTGCTTACATCTGAAGTAGAATCACAGTATTTACAGTATTTGTCGCAAGGAAATTCAAAATCAGATGCAATAAAATGTGAAATTATTGAAGATTTATTATTTCAAAAACTATTAATAAATCAAGCAAAATTGGACAGTGTAGTTGTAACTGATGAAGAGGTTGATACTGAAATCACAAAAAGATTAACATACTTTGAGAGTCAATTAGGTTCTGTTGAAAAAGTAGAGGAGTATTTTGGTAAATTAAAAGTAGAAATAGAATTAGAGTTAGGCAAGGTAATTAAGGATCAATTTTTAGCAGAGAGAGTTCAAAGAGGAATTTCATCTGATGTAAAAGTTACTCCTGCAGAAGTCCGTGAGTTTTTTAATCAACAAAATGATGCTGATATTCCTGTTGTTCCTACTAAAGTAGAAGTTGCTCAAATTATTGTTAAACCTGAAATATCAGTAGAACAAAAAGATAAACTAAGAGATAAGTTGAACTCATTTAGAGAGCGTGTTTACAATGGAGAGGACTTTAAAATGTTAGCTACTTTATATTCTGATGATCCTGGCTCGGCTACTAAAGGGGGTGAGCTTGGTTTTGTGAATAGAGGTGATTTAGTTCCTGAATTTGAAAGAGCAGCTTTTCGTTTGAAAGAAGGTGAGATTTCTGAGGTTGTTGAGTCTCAATTTGGTTTTCATATTGTACAGCTAATTGAAAGGAGAGGAGAGCAAATTAATGTCCGTCATATTTTACTAAAAACTAAGGTAAGTTCTACTGCACTTTATAACGCAAAATTAAAAATTGAAAAAGTAGAAAAAGAATTAAAAGCAGGGACAATTACTTTTGATGATGCGGTTGAAAAATACAGTGATGATGAAAGTAAGAATAATAATGGTTTGCTTCTAAATCCTAATACTATGTCAACTTTACATGCAATAGATGAGATGTCTCCAGCTTTAAAGTTTGTAGTAGAAAACTTGGAAGAAGGAAGTTTTAGTTCTCCTGCTGTGACTCAAATATCTGATGAAACCAAAGCATACAGAATATTAAAGTTAAATAAAAGAATTGAAGAGCATACAGCAAATCTAGTTGATGATTTTTCAATGATTAAGGATTTTGCAATTAACATAAAAAAGCAAGAGGAGTTAATGAACTGGATTGCAAAAACAATCTCAAATACATACATTAAAATTAATGATGATATTTCTGTTTGTGAATTTAAAAATAAATGGGTAAAGTAATATGAGTAATGAAGTAAAATCAGTAGATGAATTTATTGTAAAATACAATGAGTTTAAAAATGAAATTGCAAAAGTTATTGTTGGTCAAGAAGAAGTTGTTCAGCAAGTATTAATTTCAATTTTTTGTAACGGACATTGCCTTTTAGTAGGTGTGCCTGGATTGGCTAAAACCTTACTAGTGCAAACTATTGCTGATTCATTAGGGCTTAATTTTAATCGTATTCAGTTTACGCCAGATTTAATGCCTTCTGATATTGTTGGTGCTGAAATCCTAGATGAAAATAGAAACTTTAAATTTGTGAAAGGACCTTTATTTTCTAATATTATTTTGGCAGATGAAATTAACCGTACGCCTCCTAAAACCCAATCGGCTTTATTAGAGGCAATGCAAGAGCGATCAGTTACAAATGCGGGTACTAGTTATACTTTGGATAAACCTTTCTTTGTATTGGCTACTCAAAATCCTATTGAGCAAGAAGGAACTTATCCTTTGCCTGAAGCACAATTGGATAGATTTATGTTCAATGTACTTTTGGATTATCCTAGTTATGAAGAGGAATTAAAAATTGTAAAACAAACTACAGTTAAAAATAATGTAAGTTTAAATACAATTATGTCGGCTGAACAAATTATGAAATATCAAGAGGTAATTACAAAATTACCAGTTACCGATAATGTATTGCAATATGCTGTAAGTTTAGTGGCTAAAACAAGACCAAATTCTGATAAAGCTGCTGATGTAGTAAAACAATATATTGAATGGGGTGCTGGTCCAAGGGCATCACAGTTTATGTTGATGGCTGCTAAGTGTCATGCTGCAATAAATGGAAAATATGCTCCTGATATTGAGGATGTAAAAGCAGTTGCAAAACCTATTTTACGACACAGATTGGTAAAGAATTACAAAGCAGAAGCAGAAGGAATGAGTATAGATCAAATTATCGATTCAATTTTATAATGATATTACCAATAGTTGCTTTTGGAGCGCCAATTTTAAGAAAAAAGTGTGTAGATATTACACCTGAATATCCTGAATTAGAAACCCTTTTAGCTAATATGTGGGAAACTATGTATGAGGCTAGTGGAGTAGGGCTTGCTGCACCTCAAATTAATAAAGCAATTCGTTTGTTTTTAATTGATACCTCTCCTTTTGTTGAGGATGAAGAAGAAACAGAAGAGGTAATTGTAAAACAGACATTTATTAATGCTAGAATTATTGAAGAAAAAGGAGAGGAGTGGGACTTTAATGAAGGTTGCTTATCTATACCAGATATTAGGGAGGATGTAAGTAGGAAATCAACCATTACGATTGAATATTTTGATGAGAATTTCAAAAAACATACTGATACTTATGATGGCTTAACTGCACGTGTTATTCAGCATGAGTACGACCATGTTGATGGAATATTATTTATAGATAAGATTTCTGCTTTACGTAAAAGAATGATAAAAGGAAGATTAATAGATATAAGCAAAGGAAAAGTAAATGCAGCTTATAAAATGAGGTTTGCTAGGTAGGCTATTTAATAACTACCTTAAACATTTCTTGTTCTCCTATAAAACCTTTTAACTTATCTCCATCTTTCACAGACCCAACTCCTTCAGGAGTTCCCGTATAAATTAAGTCCCCAATTTTTAGGGTATAGAATTTTGAAATATGAGCAATAATAGCATCAAAATTAAAGCACATGTCTTTGCTGTTTCCTAGCTGTACTTGCTCATCATTTTTATTTAAACTAAATACAATATTGTTTAAATTCAAATCAGCTTTATCAATAAAACTTCTGCTAATTTGTGCTGAACCATCAAAGCCTTTTGCTTTTTCCCAAGGTAATCCTTTACCTTTGCATTCCTGTTGAATATCTCTTGCAGTAAAATCAATTCCTAAGCCAATTTGAGAATAGTATGTGTGTGCATATCTTTCTTCTATATGTTTTCCTGTCTTGTTTATTTTAATCACTAATTCCACCTCATAGTGAATGTCATTAGAAAAGTGAGGGATAAAGAAGGGGTGACCTTTTGGTTGTATGGCTGTATCAGGTTTAAGGAAAAATAAAGGTTCACTAGGAATATCATTTCCTAATTCCTTAGCATGATTTACATAATTACGACCAATACAAATTATTTTCATGTGTTAATTTTTTAATATGTTTCCTTCTTTATCAAAGAACTTATTTATTTCAATTTCAGTTTTCCATATACTTAATCCAAGAGAAATAATAAGAAAACCATAACTTACTAGAAGAAAATCTTCACTATTGTAACTTAAAATAATTCCTGAAAGTTGAAATATAATTGTAGCTAAAGAAGCTATAGTCATATACTTTGAACTTACTTTATTTGCAAATTTCCAAATATCATTATTGGATATACTTCTTATTGTTCTGTATCCATAAATAGTACTGATTTCTTTAGTTTGGTATTTTGAGTAAATAAAACTAAAAAATAAGATTAAGGGTCCGCACGCGAGCTGCCCTGCGATTAAATCAGATAACATTAGTTTTTAAACTTTTTTTCTAACTTCATTTTTGTTGCAAAATTATGCATTACATTTTTGGTATATAAAGGGAAGTCTGCTTGATTAATCCAAGAGAAATACCCAGGATTATCTTTCCAGATTTGTGCTAAAGTTACATCACGGTATTTCCCGAAACTAAGCACTTCTTCGCCTTTATCATTAAAACGAACAAAGCCTGCCATATCAGCAAACTTTCCACCTCTTTGTGAAAAATCTGCTAGATAATCAACATTATTTTCTAACTCCTCATATTTATCAAGTTGAGAGAGTAGAACTTCATAAGTTGCAGTTGTATCAGCTTCAGCTGAATGAGCATTTGTTAAATCTTTATCGCAATAAAATTTATAAGCAGCTACTAGAGTTCTTTGTTCCATTTTATGAAAGATATTCTGAATGTCAACCGCCTTTCTGTTAGTCATGTCAAAATCAATTCCAACTCTTAAAAACTCTTCAGCCAATAATGGAATGTCAAATTTATTGGAGTTGAAGCCTGCTAAATCACAATTATGTATAAGTTCAGAGATTTCAGGAGCAAGTTCTTTAAAAGTAGGTTCGTTTGCTACTTTTTCATCAGATATTCCGTGTATTGCAGTTGTTACTTCAGGAATTGGAATAGTAGGATTTACAAGCCAAGTTTTACTTTCTTTATTTCCATTTGGAAAAACTTTAAGAATGGCAATTTCTACAATTCTATCTTTTGCTACTTGCACTCCTGTTGTTTCTAAATCAAAGAATACAATTGGTTTTTCTAGTTTTAAATTCATAGTGCTAAAATAATGTTTTTAGTTAAAAGAGAATAGTGACAAGTAACTAGTTTTTGAACATAAAAAAAGGAAGCAATTGCTTCCTTTTCTAATACTAATTCCAGAAACTACTAACTAGTCCCTAGAAACTATATGGTTAAACCTCTTGAGTAGTATCGAATTGTTCTAAGTAATCTTTTACTTTACTTACAAATTGTCCCCCTAAAGCACCATCAACTACTCTATGATCGTATGATAATGATAAAAACATCATATGACGAATTGCAATTACATCACCTTCAGCTGTTTCTAAAACAACAGGTTTCTTTTTAATAACACCACATGCCATTATAGCCACTTGTGGTTGATTGATAATTGGAGTTCCCATAAGGTTTCCGAAAGTACCAACATTTGTCATTGTAATTGTGCCGCCTTGAATATCGTCTGGCTTTAATTCTCCACCTCTAGCCCTAGTAGCTAAATCATTTACTGATTTAGTAATGCCAATAAGGTTTTTGTTTTGAGTTTCTTTTATAACAGGAACAATTAAGTTTCCATCAGGTAAAGCAGCAGCCATACCAATATTTACATTTTTATGAATGTGGATGTTAGTTCCATCAACAGAAACATTAATCATAGGGAAATCCTTAACGGCCTTTGCCATTGCTTCAATAATAATAGGAGTGAAGGTAATGTTTTGTCCTTCTCTCTTTTTAAAGTCAGCTTTTACTGAATTTCTCCAGTTTACAATATTTGTCATATCGGCCTCAACAAAAGAAGTAATATGCGCTGAAGTTTGTTTTGACATTGTCATATGAGCAGAAATAAGTTTCCTCATTCTGTCCATTTCAACAATCTCAGTACCACCTGTATTAGGAACATTTACTGAAGTATGTGCTGCTTCAACTGTTTTAGATGCAGGAGTAGTCTTTATAGTTTCAGATGTAACTGGAGCTGTAGCAGGTGCTGATCCTCTTGTTTTCAAATAAGAAACCATGTCTGACTTTGTTACTCTTCCTTCTTTTCCACTTCCAGGGATAGATTCTAGCTCAATCATTTCTATTCCTTCTTGACTTGCCATGCTTCTTACTAAAGGAGAATAGAATCTTTCGCTAGTATTTGTTATAGTTGCAGTAGTCGTTTCAAAAGCTTTAGTTACTGCTTCCTCAACAGCTTTAGTAACAGTAGGTGCTGGAGTAGCATCATATATATCAGTTGTATCATCACTTCCTTCAGTTTCCAAAATCGCGAAAGGTTCACCAACTAGAACAACATCATCAGCTTCATATAACATTTCAACTAGTTTTCCTTCATGCGTTGAGGGTACTTCAGAATCTACTTTGTCAGTTGCGATCTCTACAATAGTTTCATCAAGTTCCACCATATCACCAATATTTTTACTCCAAGTAATAATAGTTGCTTCAGAAACACTCTCACCCATTTTGGGCATTATCAATTCTATTCTTGCCATAGTTTAAAATTTTTCACAAAATTAAGAAAAGTAAGGATATTTATTCATTTTTGGAGCTTAGTTTTTAGTTGCAGATTGTTAGTTTTGTAACTTACTCAGAATAAGGCATTCTGCTAGATATAGCAGTACCAAGTGTTATTTCATCTGTATATTCTAGCTCATCACCAATAGCAATTCCTCTTGCAATTGATGATATTTTAATGCCACTATCTTTTAATCTTCTGAATAGATAATAATTGGTAGTATCGCCCTCCATAGTTGTGCTTAGTGCAAAAATAACTTCCTGTACATTTTCGTTTTCTATCCTTTTTATGAGTTCTTCTACTCTAATATCAGTAGGGCCAATACCATCCATAGGAGATATTAAACCCCCAAGTATATGATAAACTCCTTTATACTGCATTGTGTTTTCAATAGCCATCATTACACGAATATCCTCCACAACACATATTGTTTGATTGTCCCTTTTTGAGTTAGCACACACCTCACAAAGTTCAGAATCTGAAATACTGTAACACCTAGTGCAATAATTAATTCTATTAATAAGCTGAATGAAAGAATCACCAAACTGCTCAACTGTTAATTTGTCCTTTTTTAGCATATGTAACACTAACCTCAGGGCAGATTTCCTACCAATACCTGGAAGGCTTGATAGTTGTTCTACCGCATTTTCAACAAGCTTTGATGGAAAATTCATAAATGCAAATATAGATGTATTATCAATAATTCTGATAGTTTTGTAAAAAACAAAATTTATGCAATTGAGCTTATCTCCATCATTAATTATTGGTGTAATAGTAGCCTACTTTTTAGTATTGATACTAATATCCTACCTAACGGGGAAATCAGATAGTAATTCTTCATTTTTTATAGGAGATAAATCATCACCATGGTATGTAGTTGCTTTTGGAATGATAGGAGCATCATTATCAGGAGTTACATTTATATCCGTTCCAGGTTGGGTAGCTACAAGTGAGTTCTCTTATATGCAAATGGTATTGGGTTATTTGCTAGGTTACTTGGTAATTGCAACTGTACTTATGCCTATGTATTACAAAATGAATTTAACTTCAATATACGGTTATCTGAAGCAAAGATTTGGGAACTCATCTTACAAAACAGGAGCTAGTTTCTTTTTATTAAGTAGAGTAATTGGAGCATCCTTTAGGTTGTACTTAGTGGCTAATGTATTACAGTTTGCAATATTCGATAATTTTGGAATTCCTTTTGAACTAACAGTAGTAGCAACTATACTATTAATATGGGTTTATACTTTTAGAAGCGGAATAAAAACTATTATCTGGACAGATACT
>CAJQLK010000103.1 GCA_905479165.1 uncultured Flavobacteriales bacterium
ACATCAGGTTTACAATCTGCATTAGCACCAACATCAAGCAAAACTGTTACTCCTCCATCATTTCTTGGAATTAAAGTAGATATTGCTGGGCGTAAAATACCCTCAATTGCTTTCACAGAATAAAATCCTCCAACAAACATTGCTCCAGTATTTCCTGCTGATGCAAAGCCATCAATTTTACCTAAAGCTAAATATTGGAACCCTTTTGCTATTGAAGAATTGGGTTTTGACTTGAATGCTTTTGTAGGATGTTCTCCCATATCAATTACCTCAGAACAGTCAATTATTTCAAATTTATCTGCACGTAGGCTATGTTGTTTTAACTCAGTTAGAATCTGAGATTCTTTACCAAATAAAACTACAGTAGTATCTTTTGGAAGTTCATTTAGAGCAAGAATTGCCCCATGAACTGTTTTTTGAGGAGCATAATCTCCTCCCATAATATCTATACCGATTCTCATAAATAGATTGTAGTTTTAAAACGGTAAAACTACAAAATTCTATTTAGGAGCAATTTCAGAAACTAATTTTCCTCTATAGTATAGTTTCCCCTCATGCTCATGAGCATGATGGTATAAATGAGATTCTCCAGTTTCTTGACAAACTTTAATTGTTTGAGTACTGGCTTTGTAATGAGTTCTTCTTTTGTCTCTTCTAGTTTTAGAAATTTTTCTTTTAGGATGTGCCATTTTCTTTCTTTTACTATTTTATTTTTAAATTTTTTAATGCGTCCCATCTAGGATCTGACGACTTTTCTTCTACTTCTGTATATTTATTTACTAAATCTACCATTTCCTCATTGCATGTACTGTTTCCTTCTTCATCAAAAGGATGTTGTCGTTTATTGGGTAAATTTAAAATGATAATTTCAAAAATTAATTGCTTTAAATTAAGAGAGTTTTCACTCTTTTTTATGTAAAAAATTTCATCAGTTGAGTGTAAATCTTCATCTGTAATTTTTAAAACAACATCAGTTTCAGCAGTAATATCTATGGAAATTTCTTCAGTGCAAATATCGCAAAGCTGATTGTTTATTTTCCCATCAATTCTAAGTTTTAATCCAAGTTTATTACCATCTTTATCTAGTAAAGCTGTAGCAATAATATCTGCATGTTCAACATCTGACAATGTAAATGCCTCAAAGAACTGGTCTTTAATATCAAAAGAAAAAGAGTTTATACCATTGGTAAGAGCTCCTAATTTTATTATAAAATCATTCATTCCCCTGAATTTTAAAGGACTGCAAAGATACAAATTTATTTGCACTTAGCAGATTAAGTTTACTTTTTGCTTTTAAACTCTAAAGGATTCTCGTTTAAGAGTTTAAACTCTACTCTTTTTTTATAAATTTCACATGCTAAAAATACTGCTTCACGGAATGATCTTTCGTTAGCATTTCCTTTACCAGCAACATCATAAGCTATTCCATGAACTGGTGATGTTCGTACAATATTTAATCCAGCAGTAAAGTTAATCCCCTCATCAAATGAAAGTGTTTTAAATGCTGTTAATCCTTGGTCATGATACATGGATAAAATTCCATCAAATTTTTTTAAGTTATTACTTATAAAAAAACTATCAGCAGGATAAGGGCCAAAAGCCATTATACCCTCCTCTTTTAATTTTTTTACTGTTGGAGTGATAGTCTCGTTTTCTTCAGCCCCTAACAATCCTTCTTCTCCAGCATGAGGGTTTAATCCTAGTATTGCAATTTTGGGTTTTCTAATTCCAAAATCTTTAATTAAGGAAGTATTTAATAATTGCGTTTTTTTAAAGATATTAGCAGTAGTAATGTGTTTTTTCACATCAGTTAATGGCACATGTCCTGTTACAAATGCAATGCGCATAAGTTCGCTAACCATTAGCATCAATGATTCGCCTTCAAAGTTGCCTTGCAAAAACTCAGTATGCCCAATAAAACTACCTACTTTTGCTTGTATAGAAGCTTTATTAATGGGCGCAGTTACTAGCACATCAATCTTTCCTTTTTTTAATACTTCTGCTGCCTTTTTGATTGATTCAAAGGACTTTTCACCACTAACGTTAGTTGCTTCACCAAATTTTACTTCTACATCGTCATTCCAAATATTTAAAAGATTTATATTATCTAGTTTTACATCTTCAATTTTATTAATGATGTTAAAATTAAAATCGTTTATTTCAATTGCCTTTTTATGTTTTGCTACAACTTTTGATGATCCAAATACAATTGGAGTACAAAAATCCAACATCCTTTTATCTTTAAAAGTTTTGATTATTGTTTCTAAACCAATTCCATTTAAATCCCCTATTGAAATCCCAACTTTAATCTTTGACATTATGCTCTGTTTTTAATGAATTGGTATAATAATCTCACTCCCATTCCTGTCGCTCCTTTTCCTCTGTAGCCATATTTAGCCTTTACAAAAGTAGGCCCTGCAATATCCAAATGAATCCAAGGATATTCAATAAAATGAGCTAGGAATTTTCCTGCTGTAATAGCGCCACCAGCTGGCCCTCCTAAGTTTTTAATATCTGCAACATCGGATTTTATAAGCTCATCATAATCCGACCAAAATGGCATTTCTGCTAATCGCTCGTGAGTTTCGCCTCCAATCTTTTTTAAATTTTTGTGTTCCTTTTCAGCTCCTTGTTGCATGCTTACAATTCCGTAATGACCAATTGCAGTTGCTGCTGCACCCGTTAAGGTTGCTAAATCAATAACTAATTCAGGCTTATATTTTTTTGCAAAACTAAGTGCATCAGCAAGCACTAATCTCCCTTCAGCATCTGTATTTAATACCTCTACAGTTGTTCCGTCATGCATAGTAATTACATCACCAGGTGCATAAGCATTTCCTGAAGGTCGGTTGTCAGTTGCAGGAACTAAAGCAACAACATATTTGTCTAATTTATTGGCAGCAATTGCATTCATAGCTCCAATTACGGTACCAGCTCCACCCATGTCAACCTTCATCATGTCCATGGAGTTTGCTGTTGGCTTTAAGCTCAATCCTCCAGTATCATATACAATTCCTTTTCCTACTAAAATAATAGGTTGCTTGTTGGTTGCATTTTTTGGTTTCCATTCCATAATTGTGAATGTTGGCTCATCAATACTTCCTTTGTTTACTGCCAAAAGCCCTCCCATTTTTAAAGATTCTATCTTCTTTTTATTGAAAACAGTAACTTTCATGCCATGTTCTCCTCCTGATTGAACAGCAGACTCACCTAGTTCTTTTGCGGTAAGGTGTGAGAATGGTTCATTAATTAAATCTCTTGTAAGGTAAACTGAATCAATAGTGTTTTCTAGTTCTGCAACATCTTCCTTAATCTCATCATGATTTGATAGGTAGATATTTTCTAGTTTATTTGGTTTTGGATCCGTTTTGTGCTTTGTAAAAGTATAATTAGCTAATGCTAATCCTTCAGTAAGTAACAATGCTTTTTCTTTATCTTCAATAGTAAAAAGAACATGAACAGTAGTTTCGTCCTTTACTAATGCTTGTAATTTATCCCCAAGCAATCTGATATCTTCAGCAGCTTTGTTTTTGTCTTTTTCATCCTTAATATTAACTATATGAACAAAACGCACTAATTGATTAATACTTATAATTGTTTTATCATCTTTAATTTGTTTTTGGACATATTCTTTTTCATCATCATTAAGAAATAAGTCGCTAGAAGAAGATTTAGAAGCATGAAAAATAATTATATTTTCAGTGAAAATACCTTCTTCATTTTTTGTTGGATTGATTTTAATTGTAGTCTTCATAATATTGTGTAATTTTGAACGCACAAAACTAAGTAATTTTATGGATAGTAAGCTATTGCTTGAAAGGGCATTGAAAAAAGAATTTTTAACAGCAGAAGAGGGGCAATTTCTATATGAAAATGTACCTACTGCCGACTTGATGTGGGTGGCAAATGAATTAAGACAAATGCAGGTTCCTGGAAATGTAGTTACTTGGCAAATTGACAGAAATGTAAATACCACTAATGCTTGTACTGCAAATTGTAAATTCTGTAATTTTTTCCGTCATCCTAAGCATGAAGAAGTGTATGTAACGGATATGGAAACTTATAAGGTGAAAATTGAAGAAACTATAAAATATGGTGGCGATCAGTTGCTGTTGCAAGGAGGGCATCATCCTGGTTTAGGATTGGATTATTATACAAAACTATTCCGTGATTTAAAAGTCCTTTATCCAAGCATAAAACTACACGCACTTGGTCCACCTGAAGTAGCGCACATTTGTAAAATTGGCGGACACACACATTTGCATGCGTTAACTGAGTTAAAAGCAGCAGGAATGGACAGTATGCCAGGAGCAGGGGCAGAAATTTTAAGCGATAGAGTAAGGCGTTTAATTTCCAAAGGAAAATGTACTGGGCAAGAGTGGTTGGATGTAATGAAAGTGGCACATAAAGTAGGGCTTACCACATCAGCAACTATGATGTTTGGCCATATTGAAACGATAGAAGAACGCTTTGATCATTTGGTGAGAATAAGAGAAGTGCAAGCTCAAAAACCTAAAGATGAAAACGGATTTTTAGCCTTTATTCCTTGGCCATTTATGGATGATGGAACGCTTTTGCAAAGAGTTAAGGGAATCAATAATGAAACTTCAGCAGATGAATATATGCGCATGATTGCTATTTGTAGAATTATGTTACCGAATATTAAAAATATTCAAACTTCATGGCTTACTGTTGGGGCAGATACTGCACAACTTACTTTGCACGGAGGGGCAAACGATATGGGATCAATCATGATTGAGGAAAATGTAGTTTCAGCTGCAGGAGCACCCCATAGGTTTACGGCTAATAGCATACAGGAATGCATAAAGGAAGCAGGCTTTGAACCACAACTAAGAACTCAGCATTATGTGGAAAGAGAAATGCCAGAAATGGAACAGCAAGTAATAGACTATTAATATGTTTACAGGAATTATAGAGCAATTAGCTGAGGTAGTAAAAGTAGAAAGTGAAGAGAGTAATTTTCATATTACTTTAAAATCAAACATTACAAATGAGTTAAAGATAGACCAAAGTGTGTCGCATAATGGCGTATGCTTAACGGTGGTTACCATTAATGGTGATGAATATACAGTTACCGCTATTAAGGAAACTCTGGAAAAATCCAATATTGGTTTGCTAGTAGTTGGTAGTAAAGTAAACATGGAAAGATGCCTAAAAGTAGGGGCTAGGCTTGACGGACATATGGTACAAGGTCATGTTGATCAAACAGCAAAGTGTGTAGGAGTTAAAGAAGAAAAAGGTTCGTTTGTGTATACTTTTAAGCACAAGAAGATACAGGGCATGACAGTTGAGAAAGGTTCGGTTTGTGTTAATGGGGTTAGCCTTACGGTTGTTAATTCCAAGGATACTTCTTTTTCGGTAGCTATTATTCCTTATACGCATGAGCATACTAATTTTAATGAGTTTGAAGAAGGTACAGTAGTAAATATAGAATATGATATACTAGGAAAGTATATTTCAAAAATGTTTTTAAATAATATATAAAGATGAAAATGAAGCCAACATTATTAATTTTAGCAGCAGGAATGGGAAGCCGATATGGTGGATTGAAACAAATAGATGGAATAGGCCCAAATGAAGAACCAATTATTGAGTACTCAATTTATGATGCCATCAATTCAGGATTTGGAAAGATAGTATTTGTAATCAGAAGAGAATTTGATGAGGCATTTCGTACTCGCTTTGATAAGTTTGCTGATAAAATCGCTATTGAATATGTGTATCAGCCTGTAAATGTAAAAGTGGATGGAATTACTACTATTGAGCGCACAAAACCTTGGGGGACATCACATGCAGTGCTAGTAGCAAAAGATGTTATAAACGAACCCTTTGCCGTAATTAATGCGGATGATTATTATGGTGCTGGTTCTTTCCAGTTGATTGCTGATTTCTTAACCAAAGATTGCTCTCCATCATTGATGGCTATGGTTGGCTATACTTTGCATAATACCTTGTCCGAACACGGTACAGTAAACAGAGGCGTATGTGAGGTGGATACTGATAATAACCTTGTTGAGGTGATTGAGAGAACAAAGATTGCCGCACAAAATGGAGTTGTGAACTATAATGTAGGAAGTGATGAGGCACTTGGAGCAGTAGATAGAAATGTACCCGTTTCCATGAACTATTGGGGTTTTCATCCTTCTATATTCAATGAAATTGAAAAAGGATTGCATGATTTTATGAGAGCAAATCCTGATAACCCAACTGCTGAATACTACATACCGAATATTGTTACTGACATGATAGTAAGTAAGCAAATGGCTGTGCGTGTAATCCCTACTGATGATAATTGGTTTGGGGTAACTTACAAAGAAGATAAACCAATGGCAGTTGCTGCAATTACTAAGTGCATTGCTGATGGTGTTTACCCAACAAATCTTTGGAGTTAAATGAGAAATAAGATACTATTATTAGGTTCTGGAGAGTTAGGAAAGGAAGTAGCAATTGCCATGCAAAGATTGGGACAATATGTTATTGCGGTAGATAATTACGAGAATGCTCCTGCTATGCAAGTGGCACATGAGTTTGAAGTCATCAATATGTTAGATGGTGATGAGTTGGACAGAATAGTTACCAAACATAAGCCTGACTTTATTGTTCCTGAAGTTGAGAGTATCCGTACAGAAAGATTTTACGATTATGAAAAGCAAGGATTTACTGTAATTCCTTCTGCTAAGGCTGCAAACTTTACTATGAACCGAAAAGCAATCCGTGATTTGGCAGCTATTGATTTAGGAGTGAAAACGGCTAAATACAAATACGCTACTTCTTACCAAGAGCTGAAAGAAGGAGTTGCTTTTACTGGTATGCCTTGTGTGGTAAAACCCTTAATGTCAAGTTCAGGAAAAGGACAGTCTGTAATAAAAACGGAAGAAGATATTGAGAAAGCATGGAATTATGCTTTGGAAGGTTCAAGAGGAGATTTGATGGAAGTAATTGTTGAGGCCTTTATTGATTTTGATTATGAAATCACGCTTTTAACCTTAACACAAAATAATGGAAATACGCTTTTTTGTCCGCCAATAGGACATAGGCAAGAAAGAGGAGATTACCAAGAAAGTTGGCAACCCATGACTATGGATTCTGTGCATTTAAAACAGGCAGAAGCAATAGCCAATAAAGTAACAAAAGCACTTGGTGGTAGCGGAATATGGGGAGTAGAATTCTTTATAGGAAAAGAGGGAGTTTATTTTTCTGAGCTTTCCCCAAGACCACATGATACTGGAATGGTTACGCTTGCTGGTACACAAAACTTTACGGAATTTGAATTGCACGCTCGTGCAATATTAGGAATTCCTGTTTTGCATATTCCACTGATAACAAATGGGGCTTCAGCTGTAGTATTAGCTGATAAAGAAAATAATAACTTCCCTACTTTTACAGGATTAAATGAGGCAGCCGTATTCCCAAATACAGACTTTAAAATTTTTGGGAAACCTACAACACGCCCTTACAGAAGAATGGCAGTTGCATTGGCACATGGCATTGAAAACACTATTATATTAGTAGAAAAAGCAAAAGAGGTTGCTGCTAAAATAAAAGTGAGTTAGAGACTAGCTTCACCAAAGTAAAATTCCAATACTTTCAATTTGAAAATATAATTGTATTTCGTTTTTATCAATTCGGATTGTGCAGCTTCATATCTTTGCCCTGCTTGTAAAAAATTAAAGGTATTCATTCCTCCATTATCAAAGCGTTCCTTAGCATGCTGATAAGCTAGTTTACGCGCTTTCAAGGTTTTTTCAGCTGCCTGATGTGCTTTTAAAGAACCTTTTGCATCATTATAAGCTTGGTTAATTGTATTTTCTAAATCTAATTTCACTTGCTCCAAAGCATAAGTTGATTTCTGAATATTAATTTTATTTCTACTGATATTTGTATTATTTGTCATTCCATTAAAAATAGGAATTGAAAGATTCAGCCCAAATACTTGCCCAGCCTTAGCAGGAAAAACAATAATATTTGAATCATCATTAGACCCATTAAATAATACTCCGGAGTTATAAGAATAAGACCCACTTAGTTTTGGCAAGACATTCCCTCTAGAAATGGCTAAATTCTTTTTTGCAATTTTTAGATTTGTTTCTGCTAATTTAACATCATTGCGTTTAGCCACAGCGGTTAAATAGATGGAATTTACATTTGTATTCAGTATTGTTGATTTAGGAATAATTGCTGTTTCCTGTGCTATTTCAAAATTATCAACCTTAGAAATAAGTAGCAATTGTGCCAAGGAAATTTTTGAAAGTTGATAGTTGTTTTCGGCCACTACTACATTTTGTTCAATAGTAGCAACATTTGCTTCAATTTCTAGTACATCTCCTTGAGGGATGATTCCAGTATTTAGGCGTTCCTTTGCAATAATTAACTCCTCATTTGCAACATTTAATTGTGATTTTTGAACTCCTAAACTTTCTCGATTAAATAGGATTTGCAAGTAAGAGTTAGCCACCAATAAGGAAATATTTTCCTTCATATCCTCTAATTGATATTGACTAGCTAAAATGCTCAGATTGGCACGGTATAGTTGTTGAATATTCTGTAACCCATTAAATAAATGAATTCCTACATTTGCTGACGTAGTTGTCATATTCTCTAACGGGTCAGTCGTAAAGTTTTGATTAAGCCCAACATTCCAAGAATGAGAGCTTCCTAAATTAAGGCTTGGTAAAAAGTTAGCAATGGCTGTAGTTTTACTTAAGCTTGTACTTTTCATATCAGCCTGTGATTGCTTAATGGAAATGTTTTTATCGATAGCACGGTTCACACATTTTTCCAAGGTCCACACTTCTTGGGCTTGTACGCTTATACTTAGTAATAAAAGTAGAGTACTTAATTTTAATATTTTCATCATCTTATTTTTTTAATGTACTTCAACACTTACTCCTAACTTTTTCTTAGCTTTAGTTTCGTTCCATATTTTTATTTTATCCTCTTTTGTAATTCCTGAAAGTATCTCAGCATTTATTCCGTCAGAAAGTCCAAGTTCTATTTCTCTTCTTTCAAATTCTTGCTCGCCAATTTCAACTTCAATATAGGCTTCTTTTGTTTTCAAATCATATTGCAAAAGCGCTTCACTTATCGCAATTACACTGTCTCTTCTTTCTGTTACTATTGATGCGTTGGCACTGTATCCTGCTCTTACAAAGTATTCATCATCTAGGTATACTTCCCCTTCAATTTTGAATTGTACAGCTCCAGCTTCCTCTATTCCTTTTGGAGCAATAAATTTTAGTTTTGCAGCATATTCTTTATCCTCAATAGCGGCAAGTGTAACTACAAGTGGCATGTCTTGTTTTAGTTGCCCAACTTCAGCTTCATCTACTTTCCCTTCAAAAATCATGATATTTAAATCAGCAATAGTAGCAATAGTTGTTCCAGCATTAAAGGTGTTGGCCTGGATAACTTGGTCTCCTTTTTTTACTGGAATTTCAAGAACGGTACCTGTTACTGTTGCACGAATATTCGTGTTGGCTATACTGGAGCCTCCTGCCGAACCTAATTTAATAATTTGCAAATCACTTTTTGCATTTTCCAAATCCTGTACCGATTGATTGTATTTCAGTTCAATGCTATTATATTCTTGTTCTGAGATAATTCCTTTTGAATACAAAGTTTTATTTCTATCAAATTCTGACTGCATATTTGTTAAAATATATTCAGAATTTTTTACTCGACCTTGTGCATTGTTCAGGCTTTGTTCGTTAGGAACAACTTTAATGATTGCCAGTAAATCCCCGGCGTTAACTTTCTCTCCCTCTTGCACCATGATTTTTTCAATAATACCAGCAATTTGAGGTTTTATTTCTACTTCATCTTCAGGAACTACTTTGCCTGTAGCTACTATTTTATTTTCAATAGTGGCTACTGTAAGCGTAGTAGTTTCATAATCTAATAAGGCCTTACTATTAGATTTGATAAAGAAGGCGCTTGCGTAAACAATACCTGTAACTAAAACTGCTATTCCAATTTTCTTTTTCATAATATTTAATTTATTGTTATTTTTTTTAGTCGTTTATTATTCTTCTCTTAATGCGTCAATAGGATTTATGCTCATAGCTCTATGTGCAGGAATAAGTCCAATTAATGTTCCTAAAAATACCATTAAAAATAATGCACCTAATATATAAGGAATAGGTACAGTAGGATTTGTAAAAGGTAAATCGGTCATGTTTTTTGTTGCCATATTTATTGCTGAGAGCACTAATGCACCAAGTATAATTCCAATAATTCCTGCAATAACAGTTAGAAAAACTGATTCTAACATAATTTGTGTTCTAATTTCTTTAGGAGTTGCTCCAATAGCTCTTCTTATGCCTATTTCTTTTGTCCGTTCTTTTACAGATATGAGTAGAATGTTTCCAATTCCAATAATTCCTCCTATAATAGTAGCTAATCCAATTACCATTGAGAGGAAAGTCATTCCTGATGCAAACTGAGTAATTTGCTTAAACATTTTTCCAATATTAAAACCTCCTAATGCTCTTTTATCTATAGGGCTTATATGATGCAATTCTTTTAAAACAGCACGAATATCAGCCTCTACTTTTACAATATCAGCTTCAGGGTAAGCGGCAACTAGCAGGAAGTCAACATATTCCCCTGTATTATATAACCTTTGATAAGTAGTAAATGGAAGAAAGATATCCCCATCATCGCCAGGACCTCCTCCGTCAACAAATTTATTCACACCAATTATCTTGAAATAAATTCCATTAATACGGACAAATTTACCAATTGGGGTTTCACCTTCTTCAAATAGTTCTTGTAGGGTTCTCTCACCAATAACACAAACTTTTCTTTTATTTTGAATGTCAGATTCATTAATAAACCTTCCTCCCTCAAAAATATTTTTGGTAGTAATAGTCGTGAGAATTGGAAAGTCTCCATAAATGTTATAGCTTCCTTTTTTTTGACCATTTACAAGTTGAGCTTTAGAGCCTCCAAAAACACCACTACTATTTCTAGGGGCAATATGCTGAATTTCAGGAATTCTATTTTTTAGAGCAGCAACATCACTGAGTTTAAAATTTATCGATCTTCCTGTTTTAAAACCATCATAAGGAACTGAGGTTACCTCTCCCCATACAAATAAACTATTGGAAGATATGCGTTCAAACTGTCTTTCAAAACCATTATCAACTCCTTTAGCAGCACCTGAAAGCACTATGTATAAAAAGATTCCCCAAAGTACGCCAATAACAGTAATTATAGTACGCACTTTATTCTGCCCTATAGAACTGAAAATCTCTTGCCAAGTATCTTTATCAAATAGTGTTTTCATTTATTCGTCTCTTAGGGCAATAATTGGTTTTATCCTGGCAGCCTTCCTGGCCGGTAAGTACCCTGCTAATGCACCAAATAATATAAGTATGATGGTGGCAGTTATTGCAGTAGATATTTCAATATAAGGGTTGGTAATATAATATTCTGCTTCAAGCGTATCACCAATTAAACTTAATGTAGCTATCCCAATGATAAGTCCAAAATAACCTGAAAAAGTAGTAATGAAAATAGCTTCTTGTAATATCATAGCAATAATACTCCTTGGGCTTGCCCCAATAGCTTTTCTAATTCCTAATTCTTTTGTACGTTCTTTTACTACAAATACCATTATATTACTTATCCCAATAATACCTGCTATCAAAGTGCCAATTCCTATAAATGATATGACCCATTGTAATACATTAGCAAATTGTTGACTTTCTTTAAGGGTATCAGCTACATTTCTAATGTATATTCCTCCTCTATCTCTTGCAGATATATATTTTTTTGTTTTTAAGAATTGTTTTAGTTTTTGTTCAAATTCAACTGCCCCTGCATAACCAATTTCAGGTTTGTAGCTTACAATTATTTCGTCTATCTTATCCGTATTTTTCTTTATTTTTTGTAAGCTTGTGTAGGGGATGTAAACTGTGCGTTCTTCTCTATCTCCTCCGTCATCTTGGAAAACACCAATCACTTTCCAGGTATGTCCACTACCGTCAATATATTTTCCTATAGGATTCTCATCTTCAAATAAATCGAGTGCAACTAAGCGTCCAATAACAGCATGTCTTTTTTTATGAGTGATATCATCTTCATTCAAAAATCGCCCTTGCATCATAATTGTCATCTCGTTATATTGATGTGGGGGGCTTACGGCTCTTATAGAATAATTATTGCTTTTGTGTTTGTATTTTATATTTGCATAATCATAAATTCTAGGACTTATACTTTCTAGGTATTTGTCAAAATTATCGATAATTGCTTTTAGGTCGGCATTGTCAAACTCTATTCTTCTGCCAGCTTCATACCCCTTAAATGGCTCAGTGGTTCTGCTAGATGAAATGAACATACTATTGGTATTGTCATCATTAAAGAATTTCTGAAAAGTATTACTTAATCCATTTCCAAAACCGAATAGAATAACAAAAATAAAAATTCCTAAAGCAACTGTAAAGCCAGATAAGAATGTTCTTAGCTTATTTTTACGAATCGTATCAAAAATCTCTATCCAACTGTCTTTGTTAAACATGAGTTATAAAGCCTTTTTTTGGTTTACTAAAGTATCCTCTACAATCACTCCATCTTTAAGGCGTACGATTCGTTTGCACATTAATGCAATTTCTTCTTCATGAGTTACGACAAGTATTGTTTTTCCTTCTTCATTTATTTGTTGTATCAAAGCCATAACTTCACTAGAAGTTGTTGAATCCAGAGCTCCAGTTGGCTCATCAGCTAATAAGACTTTAGGTTGACTTACTAAGGCTCTTGCTATCGCAACTCTTTGTTTTTGCCCTCCTGAAAGTTCGCTAGGCAAATGAGTTGCCCATTTCTTTAATCCTACCTTTTCTAAGTAGTTAAGTGCTTTTTCTTGTCGTTCATCTCTTTTTTTTCCTTGGTAATATAAAGGTAAAGTTACATTTTCTAAAGCTGATTTATAATTGATAAGATTAAATGATTGAAAAATAAATCCTAAAAATTGATTTCGGTATTTTGCTGCTTTTGTCTCATCTAAGTTTTCAATTGGAACATTATCAAGCGTATAAGTACCTTCATTTGCTACATCCAACATACCAATAATATTTAGTAGGGTTGATTTTCCTGAACCTGAAGAACCCATAATAGCTACCAATTCACCTTCAGCTACTTTAAAATTAATTCCCTTTAATACTTGCAGAGAATTCTTACCCATTTTGTAGGATTTGTGAAGGTTAGTAATGTTGATCATATATAATTGCTTTGTTGAGTGTAAAAGTAATAAAATATAGTACTATGCAAAACAAAGTACCTAAAAGTATATTTACTAGAATAATTAATTAAATTTTATTAAAATAACAACTTCAAAAACGAAAATTCAAAAGGTATATTGTCATAGGTTCTTATTTTCTTTCTACCCAATCCCCATGTTCTTTTATTAGGTCAATTAAAGCAGATACTGCCTTTTCTTCAGCTATGTTTTTTTCGACTACTGTTTGCTCTTTGTAAAGCGTAATCTTTCCCTTTCCAGTACCCACATATCCATAGTCGGCATCTGCCATTTCTCCAGGTCCGTTTACTATACAACCCATTATTCCAATTTTAACTCCTTTCAGATGGTCAGTTTCTTTTCTGATTTTTGCAGTTGTTTCTTGTAAATCAAATAAGGTTCTTCCGCAACTAGGGCAAGAAATATATTCTGTTTTTGAAATTCTTGTTCTACTGGCTTGCAATATTCCGAATGCTAGTGAATTTACCGACTGATAGGAGCCGCAATTTTCTGTAGCAATAAATATTCCATCTCCCAATCCATCTAAAAGTAAAGCCCCTAAATCAGAACTTGCTGAAAGTTGCAATTGTTCTTCTGGTAAATCACCATAGGCTCTGCCGATAATCACTGGAGTTTTAATTCCGTTATTCATTAGTTCAGTAAAGAGTTTCCTTTGCTCTGCAAGCCCATTTTCATTATAAGTATCTATCATTAAAACAGCTGTTGTATCTGTTTTTAATTTAGTAAAGAGCTCTTCACATAAATCTGAAAGACAAACATAAACGATATTCAGTTTTTCAGAGATTTTATCATCATCCAAATAGTCATTTATTGTTAAAAATGGATATCCTTTTTTATGCTCTACCCATTTTTTATAGTTGTAAATAACCCCTAAAGTTCCTGGGACTTCAAAATCCAAATCATGGTTGCCTACAAAAACATAATCAGCTGCCATATCGGTAAGGTTCCATTTATCAAGAGGGACGGAATAGTTAGACCCTAAAGCAAAAAAGGATGCAGCAGTAATTTTTTCTTTCAAGCAAAAATCTGCCATTACAATAGGGGCATTCCCTCCACCAATATTTAGTACTTCATTTGTTTTTCTTCTTTTATAATCAAAAGAATGTAGCGGGTTTTTTGTTATTTTCTCAATAGAATCATGCTTATCAATTCCTTCAAAATGTTTCAGTAAATTTTGTGCAACTGGAATTTCAAATTCAGGAGCTTCCGTTAACGAAACTCTAATTGTATCTCCAATTCCATCTGCCAAAAGCGTACCTATTCCTACTGCTGATTTTATCCTTCCATCTTCTCCTTCTCCCGCCTCAGTTACTCCTAAATGTAGAGGGTAATCCATTCCTTCTTTTATCATTTCAGCAACTAATAAACGGTAGGCTTGTACCATTACTCTAGTGTTAGATGCTTTCATGGAAAGGATAATTTCATGATAATCTTCATCACGGCAGATACGCAAAAACTCCATTGCTGATTCTACCATTCCTTTTGGAGTATCTCCATATCTTGAAAGGATTCTATCAGAGAGTGAGCCATGATTTGTTCCTATTCGCATAGCGGTTCCATTCTCCTTACAAATACGGACAAGTGGAGTAAACTTTTCTCTTATTCTTTCAATTTCATTATTATAAGTAACTTCAGTATATTCTATGTTTTCAAACTTCTTTTTATCAGCATAGTTGCCGGGATTTACTCTTACCTTTTCTATAATTGTAGCTGCAATTTCTGCTGCATTAGGAGTGTAGTGTATGTCTGCGATAATTGGAGTGTTATAACCTCTTTTTGTAAGTTCCTCTTTTATGCTTTTTAGGTTGAGAGCTTCTTTTTTTGAGGGTGCAGTAATACGAACTAACTCACATCCCGCATCTATCATTCTTATAGACTCCTCCACAGTTGCAATGGTATCCATAGTATCCGTAGTAGTCATAGATTGAATTCGAATTGGATTACTACCACCAATTCCAATATTTCCTACTTTTACTTCTCTTGTTTTAAACCTGCTATAATTGGATAATGAATTGCAATATTTCATTTATTGTTTTACTACTTTTTTAATTGTTTTCGTTTTATTATTACTGATTTCTACAAAGTAAATTCCTTTGTTTAATTTACTTAAATCAATATTTTTTGAAATAAATCCAGTTTGAATATTCTCAGTTTTTATAACTCTTTCCCCAAGATTATTTAAGACAGAAATTTGTGTTTTTTCATCAGAAAAACCTTCAATTAGGATTTTGTATTTGGTAGGATTTGGAAAAATTTCCCATTGTATTGGCTGGGTGTTTGAGCTTGTACTTTGTGCAGATCCAACAGTAAACTGATGTACAATATTTGTTCCAAAATCAGCATTAAATGACTTTAACCAAGTAGCACCAATTTCTCTAAACCTAACCATTCCACTACCATCATTATTTGCCCAAAAGTCAAGCCCATCCTCATCAGTATCATTAACAATAAAAGTATAGCATCCAGGTGAAAATGTTAAAGTATCTCTAAATTGCGTATTAGAAATTAAATCACCACTTGAATGTACTGGTGTCCCATTTTTATCAAAGAACTCCCATGATGATTCTGAAACTTGAGTAAATGTATTTACAACACCTCCATTTGTTTGAAACCAAAGCGCAAATGATTCAGGATACTCTGGTACACGTTCAAACTCTGAATGCATGCTATTATTCTCATCATATTCATCAGCTTGTCCATTAGGGTTTTTAAGTGTTACTTCAAAAATATTAGCAGAACCTGACCAATTTGTTAGGTTGGGGAGCTCTACTTCTTCAGTTTCTAAAAACTCTAGGTTACCTGTCCAATTATAAGTATTTAGACTTCCTCCAACTACTTTATACTCTATTTCAAGTGTTGTTAATGGAGCACTTCCATAATTTCTTATTTTAATTAATGGCTTACCACAAATAGGATTTTTCCGACTGTATTCATCTTTTAAAGAAGGTTTTATAATATCAATAATTTCAGCTGAGTTGCTAAAATTAGCATCACTATATTGGAATAATTGACACTCAATAATGTAAGATGGGGTTTGTGTTCCGCTCCAAGAGTAAGATTGAAAATCAACATTAACCTCTAATGAATCTCCTGGAGTGATGTAAGGAGTAATTTCATGATCAAAAGCTTGTGCTCTTTTACCAGGGCACCAATTTGCTCTGTCATAAATCCAAGTTCCACCTTGTGGATAAATAGGGTTTTCTCCACAATCGCCATCCCAATTGTATTGAGTATGCGTTTGCATTCCATCAATTTTTACAAAATAATCAATTGGCTTAAATTCTGCTGCTGATTGATTGTTATCAAACCCATGTCCAGTTGACGCCATTTTTACCATAGCATTTGTAGTGTTAGATTCAATTAAAAATTTCTTTGGAATTAGTTTAGTATTCTCAAAATCAGTAGAAGAATTATAACTAAACCCTCCACTGTAAATACTCTCCACTTTTAATACATCTCTAGCAGAAGTTCCTTCAATAAACTCAAAATCCAAAGTAGCACTAAAGCCTGAAGACCAACCACTATAATGACATCTTATCTCTACTGAATCTCTTAAAACCTGAATGAAATCCGTTACATCAAAAGTAGTTGTGAACTCCCAATTATTAGCTAACATACTTCCGTAAGGAGTAATCACACGTGCCAATTCATAGTTTTCAATTACATCAAAAACTTGATACCAATTATGATAATTAATCAAAATGGTATCTGATGCTGTTATATAAAAAGAATCAATAACATTTCCTATTGTATCAAATTCCATATTGTAGAAACCTGCTTCAAATGCATATAGAGTATCGGTTGGATTTGTAGGATTTGTTGGGTCATTAAATTCTATAATTTCTAATAATGTTGAAAGATTAGAATCTAAAGTATTACTTGTTGTATTCCAAAAATGCACATAAGCTGTATCAGAAAATAGTACTGAATCTAATACAATGCCATTGACCGTAAACATTGGAGAGTTTTGTAAAGTTGAGTCAATTGCTCCTGTCCTGTGGCGCACAATTATTTGAGAAGTATAATCCCAATCAGAACACCCTCCAGTTGCACAGCCCATAGTATAATGCAAATAAACTTTTCTGTAGTCATTAGTTGCATCAGGGAGTTCTCCCCATTCATCATAATTTCCGTACCAAGTCATATCGGTATGGTCATGAATACGGACAGTTGTTGTATCTCCTGCAAAAATAGTGCTGGAAATAGTTAGGATTAAAATTAGTAAATAGATTTTTTTCATGTTATGTTTTTTAATTGTCAATTTCGGTTACTCCGCCAGAAACTATGAGTTTCATAATCTCTGCTGAGGATTTATCAATATGGGACACATTCTTTTTCTCTACCACAAATAATTGTCCTGAAATTGCATAAGAGTGTGGCATATAAACCAGTACTTTTCCTTTTGCAATATTAAGTGATTCTACATCTTCATTAGTAATAAATCCTATTCTTTCAATAGTTGAGTTATCATATATTTTAACTAATACTGGCTCAGAAAACCCTTTTTTATTGCCAACAAAAGTGCTCATCAAATCCTTTACTGATGAATAAATAGTTTTAAGTAAAGGAGCTTTGTTTAATAAATTTTGAAAAAAAGCATTTATAGGACTCGTAATAACTATCGATCCTAGAAACCCAATAATTGTGATTAATGAAATAATGATAATTAAACCAAGTCCAGGCAATTGAAATGGTAGAATTCCATCAATTTTTTGGAAAGTCCATACTACAATATACAAAGTTACCGTTATTGGAATAATGTATAATAACCCTTGCAAAAAGTAATTTATAATTTTTTTCATATCTTTAAATCTGTGTTCAATTTTAAAGTCATAAAAATACTAATCTTAAAAACAATAGCCATGAAAAAGTCAATTTTTAGCAAACTACTACTTATAGTCCTCTTTTTAGTAGGAGTATCAGCTAACGCACAAGTAAGAGTAAAAACAAATAAAGGAAGGACAAATAATAAGGTTGTTGTAAAACCCAATAGAGCAAATCACTCTAATCATAATAATAACAGACAAAATGTTAGAGTAAAAACTAACAGAAATAGAGTTGTTATTAGCAAGCCAAACAGACCAAGAGTAATTGTAAAACGACCAACATATAAACGTTCGGGTTATGTTTGGGTAGAGGGTTATTGGAAATGGAATGGATATTATGGAGAATATACTTGGCAAAAAGCACGATGGAAAAGAGTTAAGCGAAATCATACGTGGGTGCCTGGATTTTGGGAAATAAGTACTAGAGGGTTCTTTTGGGTAGAAGGGTATTGGGCATTAGAATTCTAAGATATATGAAGCGTGCTTTTTTGTTTAGTAGTTAAAGTATTGCTGTTGAAAAGTAAAAATAAGAACAAAATACTAAGCTCCCTTTTTTGTAGTTTTGATATCAGATTAAAAATCATTAAATTATGCAAAAGTCAATTCTTTATATTAGCACACTATTATTGGTATTAAGCTCGTGTGTAACTCCCAAAATACATAATGCTTTAGCTAAGGAGCATGACACTACTAAATCAGCTTTAACTACACAAGAAAAAAAAGTTTTGCAACTTAACGGAACTATTGAGGAGCAAGATGGAACTATTATTTCCTTAAAATCTCAAATTTCTGAAATGAAAAACGACTCTGTTCAGAACGGGATTGCACTTACTACTTTGCAAAGCAACTATGATGCGTTAAGTGATGCATATGATTTATTGACTTCCAAGAACAGTAGTTATATGGCTGATAAAGCCAAAGAAACTAAGAAATTGTTGGAGCAATTGGAACAAGCACAATCTGAACTTTTTGCAAAAGAAGATGAGCTTAATAAACTCTCAGCATCATTGGATGCTAAGGTAGATGAGCTAAAATTAGCCCAAGCAGAGTTAGATGCACGATCAGCAAGAGTAACAGAATTAGAAGCAATTATAAATAAAAAAGACAGTATAGTTTCTGCTTTAAAACAATCAATTTCTAAAGCATTAATTGGCTTAGAAGGCGAAGGGCTTACAGTGGTTCAGAAAAACGGAAAAGTATACATTTCATTAGAAGAAGATTTGCTTTTTGCGAGCGGAAAATATGAGGTAAACAGTGGAGGCGTTGCTGCATTAAGTAAATTATCTACTGCACTTTCTAGCCAAAAGGATTTGGAAATTTTAGTTGAAGGGCATACCGACAGCATACCATTAAGCGGTAGAGGTTTGGTAAAAGACAATTGGGATTTGAGTGTAATGCGTGCAACTAATGTTGTAAAAGTACTTTTGAAAACCCCAAGTTTAGATCCTTTACAATTAACTGCTGCTGGTAGAGCAGAATTTGTTCCTATTGCCACTAACAAAACAATAGAAGGAAGAAGTGCTAACAGAAGAATTGAAATGATACTATCTCCAAACTTAGATGATTTGTTTGAACTTCTTGAATAGTAGAATTCATGTTAAGTATTTTCTTTTTTTGTGTCTACGTGTTTTATTTATTGTAAGTTTTAAAAAAATGTTTTAGTATTGCAGAATTAACTAAGTTTAACCAATTGATTAATAATAAGCTGAGATTATGAAAAAGGAACTTTTACAAATTTTTACAATAGCACTTATTTCTGTTTTTTTTACTTCTTGCAGTAAATGTGTAGATTGTACAGACTGTCCTGATGATGTAACTTTAGAACAAGCTGAAATATGTCAAGATGATTTTGATTCAAAGGAAGATTATAATAAAGCTGTTGCTTTGGCTGAAGCTTTCGGTTGCGAATGTCTATAAGACTAAACTAATATTATGCGAAATTGGCAACTAGTTTTAATCGGATTAGTGTTAACGAAATTCTTTTTTATTCCACTAAGTTTATTTTGGAAAAAAGATTAACAATGAAAAAAATACTACTTATATTAATTTGTTTTTTATCTTTAAATACTATTACTTATGCTTCTTTTCCTACAAATGACACGTTAATAACAAAACAAGATAGCCTCCAGTCTGAAACAACAGTAGAGTATCATCAAAGAATGGCAAGTATGGGTTTTGATATTAACTTGTGTCAATGTATAGATTGTCAAAAATTTAAGGGAAGTAAAACAACTAATCAAACATCAAAAACTGTTACAAGGACACTGTTAAATGTAGGTTTATTTCTGTTAATTGGCATTCTAATTATTGGGTTATACCTTTTTTACTTAATATTGTCTTGGTTTGTTAATCTTTAACTTTCTTAAGGTTACAGACTTTAAAACAATAGATTAACAAACAACTAAGATTATGAAAAAACTACTACTTATATTAATTTCTTTACCATTAATTTTTATTTCTTGTGAGGATAGTAATCAAGCACCTAGTAACTCAGGAAATAATAGCTCAAGCTTTAATACTTATGATTGGTATTTTGAGATAAAAGTAGACGGAATCTCAAATCGTATTGAGGGAACCTTTAATGACTCTTCATATTTTCAGCTTGGAATTACAACTCCACCTAACAGAGGTTTTATTTCGTTGGGAAATCCAAATCAGATAAGTGCAGTTTTATCTAATAAAGGTGAGAATACATATATTAGTGGAGAAAGTTTTAGTGTTGGACTAAATGTAGCAAATCTTAATTTAGGAATGAATAATTTTGATTTAAATGAAACTGCAGATTGGCATGAAAGTTTTATTGGTGTTAAGTGTTTTGGATGGCCAACTCAACTTTATACAAATGGACTTAATCAATTTAACAGTTTCTTTTTATCTCCAATAGATACTAATATGAATATAGGTAACAATTTTGAATTTCCTATTAATATTACACAACTTCCTACAGCCTCTTATTATGATTTAACAAATGGTGATGTGAATATTGGCAGTCCCATTGAAGGAAGTGGTTCTAATACAATTTATGTGCTAGATACTGTTTTAGCCAACCAATCCTTTCTCTTTAATAGACCATATAACATTGAAATTAATTTTAAGCTATACACAGCTTTTTAATAGAAATATCTCAAAGTATGTTGTCTTGGTAAAGGATAAATAAAATCGCATATTTTCTATTATATAATAAAGAATAGACTATGCCATTTAAGAAAGGAACAAGCGGAAACCCTATAGGTAGACCTAAAGGTTCAGTAAGCACTACTTCTAAGCTCATTAGAGAGCATATAAGCCAAGCAATTGATGGAAATAAGATAATGGAGATGCTAGATAAGATAGACTCTCCTACAGAGTATATTAATGCAATATCTAAACTACTTCCTTATTCAATTGGAAAGGTAAAACCTTATGAAGAGATTGAGGAAAGAGAGCCTATTAGCATTAACATTAACTTTGTAGATACTAAAGAAGAGGAATAAAGCTATGTATTTGCTCTAAAACGACAACAAATCTGACAACATAAAAAAGAAAACCCTTGTAAATTATTGATAAACAAGGTTTTCTTGGTTTAGTATGCGGTGAGGAAGGGATTCGAACCCCCGAAACAGTTTCCCGTTTACACGCTTTCCAAGCGTGCGCCTTAAGCCACTCGGCCACCTCACCAAATTTTTGGTAAATCTAAAAAATTAGATGGTAATCTCGCCACTTATATTTTTTTGTAATTCCTCTTTTATTTTTGCATTACTCTGCCCTTTTCCTAATAAAAACATCAGCTTAATAATAGCCGCCTCAGTTGTCATATCTTTTCCAGAAATAATACCTGCTTGCTTAAAAGGTTCGCTTGTTTCGTATTGTCCATCAACTGCACTTCCGTGCAAGCATTGTGTAATAATCAACATAATTTTCCCTTCTTTGTTTGCTGTATTAAGCAAATCACTTAACTCAGTTGAGGTAGGGGCATTACCTGCTCCAAAGCTTTCAATTACAATTCCTTTTGCACTATCAATTATGGCTTTAATAGTTGCAATTGTAATGCCTGGAAAAAACTTTAAAATTGCCACATCATTCGATAATGATTTGTGAACCATAAGTTTCTTATCCTTCTTTTTCTGTAGTGATCTTTTGTATTTTATTTTTACTCCTGCTTCTGCTAAAATTGGGTAATTTGGAGATTCAAATGCTTCAAAATGTTCGGTATTAATTTTTACTGTTCGGTTACCTTTGTAAAGTTGATCTTCAAAGTAAATGCAGACTTCATGTACTTTTCCGCTAGCTGCAATTTCAACAGCAGTTATTAGGTTTTCCTTAGCATCACTTCTCCTTACCCCAATTGGTATCTGCGATCCTGTAAGGATTACTGCTTTGTTTATCCCCTCTAACATAAAACTCAGTGCTGATGCTGTGTATGCCATAGTATCTGAGCCGTGCAGAATTACAAAACCATCATATTTAGTATAATTATCTTCAATAAGTGTTGCTATTTCTGTCCAAATATCAGCATTCATATTACTAGAATCTATAGGGTTAGAAATGCTGACATTCTCTAAATCCACTTCCTCACTTTTTAGCTCAGGAATTGCTTTAAGTAAACCATCAAAATTAAAGGGCACTAAAGTGTTTTTTACCTTATCCTTTATCATGCCGATTGTCCCTCCTGTATAAATAAGTAGTATTCTTTTATTCATCACAATACGAATAATTTTTTTGCATTTTCAGTGGTGATTTCAGCCACTTCTTTAATATTAATTTTATGTATTTCTGCTAATTTTTCAGCAATATTTATAATGTATTTACTTTCATTTCTTTTCCCTCTGAAAGGAGTTGGGGCAAGGTAAGGGGCATCTGTTTCTAAAATTAAATGTTGTAAATCAACTTCAGAAATCGTTTTATCAAGCCCTGAGTTTTTAAAAGTCAACACCCCACCAATTCCTAAATAAAAATCTCCTAAGTTGATTACTCTTTGAGCATCATCAATATTTCCAGTAAAGCAGTGAAAAACACCTCTTAAATTTTCATCATTTAGTTTTTCAATGAGCTCTATTGCCTCAGCAAAAGATTCTCTTACATGTATTGCTATGGGAAGTTTGTGTTTTTTGGCTAATTTAACTTGGTGAATAAAAGCCTTTTTCTGAATATCTAAAGTGCTTTTATCCCAATGTAAGTCCAAACCAATCTCTCCAACTGCAATGTATTTTCTTGTTTCTAGCTCTTCCTCAACATGAGCAATTTCATGCATATAGTTTTCTTCTGAAACATCACAAGGATGTAATCCTATCATAGGGCAGCAGTTATTAGGAAATTCAGCACATAAGGCCAACATTCCTTTTGTGTATTTGCTAGAAATATTTGGAAGTAGAATTGTACTTACTCCATTAGCAATAGCATTATTAACAACTTGTGTTCTGTCATCATTAAATTGACTGCTGTATAAATGGCTGTGAGTATCTATAAATTTCATGTGTGCGAAATTAGGTTTTTTTATATAATTTTACGCTTGTGTCCAAAACTCTTAAAATATTAGTTGTTCGTTTTTCTTCAATTGGTGATATTGTATTAACAACACCTGTCCTAAGAATGCTTAAAACTCAGTTAAATACTGAGGTGCATTTTCTTACTAAAGCCCCATACGTTTCGCTTTTTAAAAACAATCCTTATGTTGATTCAGTCTTTCAGATTGATAAATCAATTAATGAAGTTATTTCTGATTTAAAAAAGGAAAATTATGATTATGTAATTGATTTACATTCTAATTTAAGAACTCAAATCTTGAAATTAAAGTTGGGCGTTACTGCTAAAAGTTTTAATAAATTGAATTGGGAGAAATTTTTTTTAACTAACTTTAAAACCAATATTTTACCAGATGTTCATATTGTAGATAGGTATTTGGATACGGTAAAATTTTTAGGAATTACTAATGATAATAAAGGCCTAGATTTCTTTTTATCTGATGCTGATAAAGTTGATTTGACAGAATCCCCAAAGGATTATATTGCTTTTGTAATTGGAGGGCAGCATGCTACTAAAATCCTTCCAACTGCCAAGATTATTTCTATTTGTAAAAAGTTAAATAAAGCTGTTGTACTCATTGGAGGACCAGATGATAAAGCAAGAGGTGATGAAATTTCAAAAGCATCTGGCGTAATAAATACCTGTGGTGATCATTCACTTTTACAGTCTGCTTTTTTGATTAAAAACTCAGCATATGTAATTAGTCATGATACCGGTATGATGCACATTGCAGCTGCTTTTAAAAAGAAAATTTATTCTGTCTGGGGAAATACGATTCCTGAGTTTGGAATGTATCCTTATCTTTCTGATAAAACCTCTAAAATGATAGAAGTGAAAGATTTAAGTTGCCGACCCTGCAGTAAGATTGGGTATGATAAATGCCCAAAAGGACATTTTAAATGCATGCAAGAAATTGATGAAAATCAGTTTTTAAGCGAATAAAGCTTTAAGTTCTGTTGCTTCACTAGGTTTCATTCTTCCAGATAATATTAAAGAAAGTTGCCTTCTTCTCAACGCCCCCTCAAAACGACTTTTCTCTTCCTCCGATTCAGGCGTTAATTGTGGCACATCAATAGGGTTCCCTAGCTGATCCACCGCTACAAAAGTGTAAATTGCTTCATTACATTTTACTTTTCCTTTATGTTGATTGTTCTCCATCCATACATCAACAATTACCTCCATTGATGAGGTGAAAGCTCGAGATACTTTAGCTTCCAAAGTTACTATGCTTCCTGCTGGAATTGCTTTTGCAAAAGAGACATTATTTACAGATGCCGTTACAACTATCCTTCCACAATGCCTATGTGCTGCAATTGCAGTTGCAATATCCATCCAATGCAATAATCTACCCCCCATTAGGTTGTTTAAATTATTAGTATCATTTGGCAATACAATTTCAGTTGTAATTGAAAGTGACTCGCTAGCTTTTTTTGCTTTCATACGTTTATTTTGTAAGCAACCAAGCAGATGAATTTTCTTGCTTGATTTTGTTAAGTGCTAAAACAGCATCTTCTCTATTGTTGTAAGATTCATAGCTTACTCTAAGTAGGCTTCCTCCAGGCACAATCTCTGCATTGTAGTTCCATCTATTAAGTTTATTGAGCATTTTACTTGCATTTTTTTGCTCAGCAAAAGCTCCTGCAATTATGTAATAAGTATGTTCTTTTGTAATAATTGGAGTCGCAACTTCATCAATAGAAGGAATCTCTAAAATCTCTGTAGCAACTTCTATTTCAACTATTTTTTCAGGAGTTATCTCAATAATTTCTTCTATTATTTCAGTAGTTGCAAATGGATTTAAAGTTGCCATTTGAGTGTAAACATTGTTGATGCTTTCTTGTTGAGAAATGCTTAAATAAGACAAAGCAACCAAAGGAATAATTACTGCTGCAGCTCTAAATAAAGCCTGAGGATTTCTACTTGTATTTCTTATGCTTTGAACTGTTGCTTCAACTTGCTTTTCATTTTTAGTTTTTCTTTCAACTGACTTATTGTAAGTTGGTTTCATCCCAAAAGTAACCAAACTATAATTAGTTGAGCTGTCTTGTAAAAAGATGATATTCCCCTCTCTGCCAACTGTAAAAAGTCCAATTTTTTCAATTCTTAATACTTTAGCAGTGTTTAATTTTACATTGCTTTCATTAGAAAATAGTGTTACATTCTGCTTTGCAATATCTTGTGCAATCTCTTCTTGATTTGCAATATGAGAGATTAGTAAGCCATCATTTGTTTTTAAGTTGGTATTAAATAAAATCTGTTTTGATGGAGGCGTTAATGCCCCAGTAGTTTTATTTAGTTTAGCTGATTGTCTGTTCCCAACAAAACCACCAAATTCTGGTACAATTACACAATCGTGTAAAAAAAGTAATTCTGAAATATAATGCGCTACTGATTTATTCATAGTGCGAAATTAAGGAATTTATATCATTTGTTGCTTAATTTTTTCAATATCCTCAGGAGTATCAACTGAGATGGCTTCACAAGTAGTAATTCCAACTTTAATTTTATAGCCATTATCAAGCCATCTTAGTTGTTCTAATCTTTCTCTAATTTCGTTTTTACTTTGTGGTAGTTTGCAAATATCTTTGAGTGTATTTGTCCTAAAAGCATAAATTCCAATGTGTTTATAATAAGTGCATTCAGTTGAAATTTTTGTTATTGTCCTGCAAAAATTTAAAGCATAATTATTGCTGTCAAATAAAGCTTTCGGACTGTTTTCGTCAGCTACTAACTTGATGTCAGAAATTTGTTTTGCAAGCGTTCCTATTTGAGTTTTTTCATCATCAAAAAGAGCTATGATTTCTTCAATTTGTGTAGGGTTGATGTAAGGCTCATCGCCTTGGATATTTACAATTACATCATAATTGTTATATAATTCCTGGGCCACTTCATTGCACCTGTCTGTTCCGGATTGATGATCTTTTGATGTTATCATTGCCTTCCCCCCAAATTCAATTACATGATTTAGTATTTTAGCATCATCAGTTGCAACTATTACATCAGATAGTAAAGTGCATTTTTTACATTGTTCATACACTCTTTGTATCATGCTTTTACCTAAAATATCAGCTAAGGGCTTCCCAGGGAAACGGTTGGACGCATAACGAGCAGGAATAATACCAATTACTTTCACGTTATATCTTAAAAGCCAGTTGCATGGCAAAAGTTCTTGGTGGCATCATGTTTGCTGGCCTGCTCATATATTCTCTGTTTAGTAGGTTGTTTACCACTAATCCTAGTCTTGCTTCTTTTGTTACTTGATATCCTGCCCTAAGGTCTACAATAAAATCGCCACCATCTAACTCTTCTCGAGCTTCAATAATTCCAGGGACAAATGCTGAAAATACCTCAGAAGCAAAAATCTTATCAATATTTTTCATAAAATCATTATATCTTAAACTTACTCCTAATGATGTTTTTTTATGAGTTAATTCTGCATCAAATTTAGCGATATGTTTATATCTGTATTTTAAAATTGATGCATCAGAACTTGATGAGTTGTATGTTAATTGATTTTCATTTGCATCAAGAGTATAAACTGAATCAGGCTCCAATGATTGCGAGTTCATATAGGTATAGCCCATAAGGATATTTAATTTATTATTTTTAGAAAAATTTCCTTGCCCACTAATGCTAACTTCTACTCCTTCAATTTGGGTTTCCCCAACATTTACAGATCTAAACCCTAGTCCTTTTCCCCCACTTAATTGATTTTCCCAATAACCAAAACTATACTCCATCATATCATCATATCTCATTAAAAAAGCAGCAACATCAACAAACCCCATCCAGCTACCAATTTTCACTCCTTGTTTTATTCCCAGCTCACTACTCCAACCACTTTCTGGTTTTAACTCAGGATTTGGATAAGCATACATTCCACTTGCAATTTCAGTTGAAATAAAAAGTTCAGCCATTGCAGGAAAACGGAATCCTTGCCCCCAAGAAGTTCTTAAAAAAGTTGCTTCTCCAACTTGATAATTCATTCCAGCTCTAAATACAGGTTTCCCAGCAGTAAACTCATTAATAGAATCTACCCCTATCAAGTATTTATTATCAGAATGCAAAGTGAATTGTTCGTATCTCGCTCCTAATGATAAGTTAAGTTTGTCCCATTTTTTATCCAATTGTGTGTAAAGCGAATTGTTTCTTCTGTAGTTATTCCCACTGAATAAATCTGAACGAGCAAAAACAATTTCGTTAGTAATCCCTGTTGTAATTCGCAGCTTTATATCTTCTAAGTTCTTTTGCCATTGATAGTCAGAATAATAAGTTTCAGATTCATTGTCCTGTTCATTATCAACACCTCCAGCTGAGTTATCATTAACAACTTTTAGGTATCTTGTTTTTAAAGAATGACGATTATTCCCGCTTAGATAAGTTATAGAAGGATCAATATTGTAAGTATCTCCACTAGTAGTTGTAACTAAAGAATCTAAAGGAATGTATGCTTGATCATATCCATTCCAGATTATAGCAGAGCCAGTTGATTGAAATAAAAAGTTTGCATTTAAGCCATAGGATAATCCTTCAATTTTTTTGCTTTTATAAGTAGAATTTAAATTGAATCTTTTCCTGTCAGTTATTTCTCCATATCTGTACCCATCATCTTTAAAAATATTACCGCCTAATGATAAATCTAAATTATCTAGTTTCATAGAATGTAGGAATTCAATCCCTTTGAATGCTCTTCTTTTTTCTCCATTCCAATGCAAGATTTTTCTTTCTGGAATATCAATTAACCCCATGTGCATATTTACTTTAGTAAAGCCAGGAAGTTTGTTTTTATCAATGTCTTTTTGGCTAGGGAATGCTGTTCTTATATTGATCACTCCATTAAGTGCAGATGACCCATAAAGTGCAGATGATGCTCCTTTTAACACTTCAACTTGATTGATGTTTTCAGTTGCTATCAGTTTCCATTGCACTTGCCCAGCATCTCCTGAAATTAAAGGCATATCATCAACCATTACTAATACACGAGTACCCGCACCAAAACTCCAGCCACTTCCTCCTCTAATGTTTGCCTGTCCATCAGTAATATTTACGCCAGGTATTTGATCCATAGCAGTTTGGATATCAGTGGTGTTTTTATTTTCAATCAAGCTAGGTTTTATTACCTCCATTGACACTGTAATTTCCTCAATTTTCTGCTCAAATCTACCAGCAGAGACAACAACTGTACTTAATTGTTCTGATGAAGGAACTAAAAAAATATCTAGATTTGTCACTTCATTTTTATTTAAGGATATAGTTTTTAAGACCTCATCATATCCAATATATTTAAAAGTAATTTGATGCTCTCCTACATCCCCTGAAATTTGATAGTTCCCATCAAAATCGCTAGCAGTACCACTTCCATTATTTAGGATAATATTGACACCAATTAATCTTTCAAATGTATTAGCATCCTTTATTGTTCCGCTAATTGTTTGTGCATTTGCTTCAAAAATTAATAATGCAAGTACAATAATAGTATAGGTTTTTCTCATATTGTTGCGGAATTTTTTACAAAGATAAAAAATTGAATGAGAGTTATGACTTTACCTTTAATTGATGCAATATTTGAAGTTATGTTTTTTTAATAAAGTTGCTAAGGACTTTTACAAGCTGAATTTAAAGCAATAATATTATCTTTTCCAGCTAAAATTTATAATAAGAATATATAATTTTTTTTGCTCTTTAGAAAAATACTATACATTTGCCGAAATTTTAATTCAATAATAACTAAAACGAAAATTTAAAATGGGACAAAAAATCCATGACTTTATGAGTGAAGTAGCCGCTAAAAATGCTGGTGAAACTGAATTCTTACAGGCAGTAGAGGAGGTGGCAGAGGCTATCATTCCTTTTATGGAAGAAAATCCGAAATACAATAATAAAATGTTATTGGAAAGAATGGTTGAACCTGAGCGTGTACTTATGTTCAGAGTACCATGGTTGGACGATAACGGAAATACACAAGTAAATAGAGGCTATAGAGTGGAATTTAATTCTGCAATTGGTCCTTATAAAGGAGGATTACGATTTCATCCTACTGTAAACTTATCTATTCTTAAATTTTTAGGATTTGAGCAAGTGTTTAAAAACTCTTTAACAACATTGCCAATGGGTGGTGGTAAAGGAGGTTCTGATTTTAATCCTAAAGGAAAATCGGATAATGAAGTAATGAAATTTTGTCAATCTTTTATAACTGAATTATGTCGTCATATTGGTCCTAATACGGATGTTCCTGCTGGAGATATTGGTGTTGGTGGAAGAGAAATTGGGTTTATGTTCGGGCAATATAAAAGAATAAGAAACGAATTTACAGGTGTACTTACTGGAAAAGGACAGGCTTGGGGTGGTTCTTTAATTCGTCCAGAAGCGACAGGATACGGAAATGTATATTTTGCACAAAATATGTTAGCAGTTAAAGGAGATTCCTTAGCTGGAAAAACGGTTGTAATTTCTGGTGCTGGAAATGTAGCGCAATATGCTTGTCAAAAAGCAACTGAATTTGGCGCTAAAGTGGTAACACTTTCTGATTCTACAGGATATATTTATGATTCTAACGGAATCAGTGCAGAGAAATTAGCATTTGTAATGGAACTTAAAAATGTAAAGAGAGGAAGAATTAAGGAGTATGCTGATCAATTTGGTTGTGAATTTCATGTAGGAAGACCATGGTCAGTAAATTGTGATATTGCTTTGCCTTGTGCAACACAAAATGAGTTGAATGAAGCAGAAGCAAAAACGTTGGTAGCTAATGGATGTATGTTAGTTTCAGAAGGAGCTAATATGCCAACAACTCCTGAGGCAATTGAGGTGTTCCAAAATGCAAAAATCTTATTTGCTCCAGGCAAAGCATCTAATGCTGGTGGGGTGGCTACTTCAGGTTTGGAGATGAGTCAGAATTCACTTAGAATGAACTGGACTAGAGAAGAAGTGGACACTAAGCTGAAGCAAATTATGCAGGATATTCACTCTTCATGTATTGAATATGGTACAGAAGGAAATTATGTTGATTATGTAAAAGGAGCTAACATTGCAGGCTTTGTAAAAGTTGCAGATGCTATGCTGGATCAAGGAGTAGTTTAGTTCATATCATACAGTATATTTAGAAAGGAGGCTTTTGCCTCCTTTTTTTATTTGTGTACTTTTGCTTTTACAAAAAATATAAATATGTTAGGAAAATTTCAGAAGCAATTAAAAGATGAATTAGCAAGTATTGAAGATGCAGGTTTGTTTAAAAAAGAAAGAATAATTACTAATCCACAAGGCGCAAGCATTCGTGTAAGTACAGGAGAGGAGGTGCTAAACTTCTGCGCAAACAATTATTTAGGATTGTCTTCTCATCCTGATGTAATACAAGGTGCTAAAGATGCTTTGGATACTCATGGTTACGGAATGTCATCTGTGCGTTTTATTTGTGGCACTCAAGATATTCATAAAAATTTAGAAAAAAAGATTTCTGAATTTTTAGGCATGGAGGATACTATACTATATGCAGCGGCTTTTGATGCCAATGGAGGGCTTTTTGAGCCTTTGTTTGGAAAGGAAGATGCAATCATTTCTGATTCCTTGAATCACGCATCCATTATTGATGGGGTGCGCTTGTGCAAGGCAGCTCGTTACCGCTATGCCAATAATAACATGGTGGATTTGGAAGAGCAATTGATAAAAGCACAAGACCAAAGGAATAGGATAATCGTTACTGATGGTGTATTTTCTATGGATGGTTATTTAGCGCAATTGGATAAGATTTGTAATTTGGCTGAAAAATATGATGCCTTAGTGATGGTGGATGATTCTCATTCAACAGGTTTTGTTGGGAAAACAGGAAGAGGAACACACGAACACTGTGGTGTTATGGGAAGAGTGGATATTATTACTTCTACTTTAGGTAAAGCTTTGGGAGGTGCAATGGGAGGTTTTACTTCAGGTAAAAAGGAGATTATTGATATGTTGAGACAAAGGTCTCGTCCGTATTTATTTTCTAATTCATTAGCTCCATCAATCGTGGGGGCGGCTACTAAAGTAATTGATTTGCTTTCGGATAATACTGATTTAAGAGATTCATTGGAAGAAAACACGAGTTATTTCAGAAAAAAAATGACTGAAGCTGGGTTTGATATAAAAGAAGGAGTGCATGCAATTGTTCCTGTAATGTTGTATGATGCAAAACTTTCACAAATAATGTCAGATAAATTATTAGCAGAAGGGATTTATGTAATTGGTTTCTTTTACCCAGTTGTTCCGAAAGATAAAGCAAGAATTAGGGTGCAGATTTCTGCAGCACATAGTCGTAAAAATCTGGATAAGGCCATAGCTGCTTTTACTAAGATTGGTAAAGAGTTAAATGTTATAAACAATAATAGGTAATAATATTTTGCAGTAATAGAAAAAAGTGTACTTTTGCAGCCCTTTTATGAAGGACTAAAAAAAAATTTATAGTGGATACATTAAGTTACAAAACATTATCAGCAAATAAAGAAACAGCCAACAAAGTGTGGTTTGTTGTAGATGCTGAAGGACAAACTCTAGGAAGAATGGCCTCAAAAATTGCTAAAATTTTAAGAGGAAAATACAAAACAAACTTTACTCCACATGCTGATTGTGGTGATTACGTTATTGTTATCAACGCGGGTAAAATTGTTATGACAGGTAATAAAATGCAGGATAGAAGAATTTTTTCTCACACAGGTTATCCTGGAGGGCAAAAGAGAATTTCCCCTATGCAAATGCTTGAAAAAGATGAAACCTCTGTTGTAAAACATGCAGTAAAGGGGATGTTACCTGGAAATAAACTAGGAGCAGCTATTTTAAAAAACTGTTATATCTATGCAGGAGCTGAACATGATCAAGAAGCTCAAAAACCAAAAGCTCTTAACTTAAACGACTTAAAATAATTATGGAGACAATTCACACAATTGGTAGAAGAAAAGCTTCTGTTGCTAGAATCTACATGTCAAACGGAAAAGGAAATATTACTGTAAACGGTAAAGATTTTAAAGAATATTTTCCAGTTGATACTATGCAGTTTAAATTAGAACAACCATTTAAAATTTCTGACTTAGTTGGAAAATTTGATGTAAAAGTTAATGTAAATGGTGGAGGTAATACTGGTCAAGTTGAGGCAATTCGTTTAGCTATCTCAAGAGCTTTATGTGAATTAGATGCTGAAAACAGACCTGCTTTAAAGGCTGATGGTTTATTAACAAGAGACTCAAGAGTTGTTGAGCGTAAAAAACC
>CAJQLK010000104.1 GCA_905479165.1 uncultured Flavobacteriales bacterium
ATAAGAATATTGTAAACTTACAAGAAGAGATAAAAAGATTGGAGTATATCCAAAAAAGAGAGGTTTCTTTGAGTCGACAGCATTTTTTGAAACTGTCCTTACCAGATACTTATAAAAAACTTATTGCTTCTGGGATTACTGATGATTACACAATGGGGTATGCATCCGAATTAGGATTTAGGGCAGGCATTGCCTCATCCTTTACTTTTTATGATTTGGATATGGAACAAGAGTTGCCAATTAGAATTCATCCTTTTGCAATTACTGATGATGTTTTGAAATTTAATATGAAGATTAGTGCTGATGATGTTGTGTCTGAAATTTCTGAACTCATTGATATAGTTAAAAAAATAAATGGAACTTTGATAAGTGTTTGGCATAATGATACTTTTAGTAATTTTGGACAATGGAAAGGATGGAAGAATGTATATGAGGAGATGGTTAAATTAATAAAAAAATAAGTATGAAATTTAATAATTTAGGAATAAATAACTCAATATTTAATCATTTTATTCGAGAGATTAGAGATGTTAAAATTCAAAATGACTCATTAAGGTTCAGGAGAAATATTGAAAGAATTGGAGAGATTTTTGCTTATGAGATAAGTAAAAAAATGGATTATGAAAATAAAGATATTACTACCCCATTAGGGATTTCTTCTGAAAGTTTAATGACAGAAGCACCAGTTCTAGCAACTATATTAAGAGCTGGACTTCCTCTTCATCAAGGTCTTCTTAATTATTTTGACAGGTCAGACAATACTTTTATTTCAGCTTATAGAAAACATAAAAAAGGCAGTGATTTTGTGATAAAGATTGAATATATGGCCTCACCATCTTTGGAGGCAAAGACTGTTATTTTATGTGATCCAATGTTGGCTAGTGGAAGCTCCATGGTTTTGGCTATGGAAGCACTACTTTCAAAAGGGAATCCAAAGCATATTCATATTGTGGTAATTATTGCAAGTTCTGAAGGAATTCAATATTTGAAAGAAAACTCTCCTGTAAAAAATTGGACTTTATGGGTCGGGGCAGAAGATGAAGAAATGACAGCACAATCTTACATAGTCCCTGGGCTTGGTGATGCTGGGGATTTAGCTTTTGGAGAGAAAGAGTAAATGAAATACAAACATATTTTCTTTGATTTAGACCGTACCTTATGGGATTTTGAAATAAATTCTCATGAAACTTTATTAGAACTTTGTAATACTTACAAACTGAATGAAATAGGAGTAGATGATTATGAAGGTTTTATAAGAACTTATAAAAATCATAATGCTAAACTTTGGGATTTGTACAGAGTAGATAAAATTTCTCAAAAAGATTTAAGAAGAGAAAGGTTTCAAAAAACACTTTCAGATTTTGGAATAAACGATTTTAATCTTGCAGAGAAAATTGGAGAAGATTATATTGATGTTTGCCCAAGAAAGAACAAGTTATATCCACATGCAATTGAAGTTTTAGACTACTTAAAAGAGAGGTATGAACTTCACATTATCACTAATGGATTTGACAAAACACAACATATTAAGTTAGAGCATTCTAATTTGAAACCTTATTTTAATCAGATAATAACTTCTGAGAAAACAGGGGTAAAAAAACCAAATCCTTTAATTTTTTCTCATGCACTTACTTTAGCAAATGCAATAAAAGATGAAAGTGTTTATATTGGAGATAATCTAATTGTAGATATTTTAGGATGTCAAAATTCTGGAATAGATGGAGTTTATTTTAATCCTGAGAGAATAAAACATTTTGAAAATCCAAAATTTGAGATTGAGTGTTTAAGCAAACTTAAGAAGATATTTTAAATCCCCCTTTTTTTAAATCTTTCCAATAATTAGGATATGATTTACTTATAACTCCTGGATTACTTATCTGCAACTCTTCAAATTTTAAGGAAAGTGGAGCAAAACTCATTGCCATTCTATGGTCGTTATAAGTTTCAATTATTTTTGGTGTATTAAGTTTTAGAAGCTCATTTTCTACTGCAGCTATCCTATCTGTTTCTTTGTTTCTTAAAGTTTGAATTCCTGTAAATTCTAAATCCTTGTTTAAGGTAAAAAGTGTGCATTTTAATGATTGGTAAATATCAGGTGTTTCAATGAGATTGTAAGTTTCTGAAGGGCTAATCCTTTTATTTTTTGTCAAGATTAAATCCCCGTTTTTAAACACTGAATCTACTCCTAAGTCTTTAAAAATTTTTTTACAAGCAGAATCGCCTTGAATAGACTCCTCATTTAATCCTCTTAAGATTATTTTACATTTTTCAGATAATGATGCACTTTGAAACCAAAAAGTTGCAGCAGACCAATCTGATTCTACAGTGTAGTTTTTTGCTACATATTCTTGCTTTAGAATAGTAATTACATCCTTGTTCCATGTCCAATTAATTCCAAATTCACCCATCAATTTTAAAGTCATTAATACATAAGGTTTTGAAACTAATTCTCCTTTTATTTTAAGTATTAGACCATTTCTTAAATTGGGAGCTATTAGTAAAAGTGATGAAATAAACTGAGAACTTATTGTGCCGTCAATTTCTATTTCTCCACCATCAATTTCTGTTCCAATAATTTTTAATGGAGGAAAATCCTCTTTCACTAAATACTCAATTTTAACTCCCAATTCTTGTAAAGAATTTACCAACTCCTTTATAGGCCTTTCCTTCATTCTATCCGATCCGTTTAAAATAAATTCTTTTCCTTTTTGAATTGATAAAAAAGAAGTTAAAAAACGAAAAGAAGTTCCTGCATGAGAAACGTTAATTGTTTTTTCTTTAGAATTTAAAGCATTTTTAAGCAAGATTGTATCATCAGATTCAGATAGATTTTTAATGAGGAATTTTTCTTTACAAAGTGCTTTAATAATCAATAATCGATTAGATATACTTTTTGATGAGGGCAAATCTATTTCACAATTTACTACTTTAGTCGGATGTGAAATTTTATAATTCATCTGTAGAAAATAAATTATCTACACTACAACTCCCTATGTTTGTAAGTAAAGTGAAGTTAATTTTCCCTACTTTATTTTTTTTGTCATTCATTAAAAACGGAAGTAAATCTGATTTTTTTGGAGTAAAGGGTAAAGAAAAATTAGACAAAATATAATTTTTGATTTCATTATTTTGTTCTTGTGAAACTAATGATATTTCTACTTCTAAAAGTATTCCCATTAGCACAGCCTCTCCATGCAAAACAGGAGTTCCTTTTTCTAAATAATAACTTTCAATTGCATGTCCGAAAGTATGTCCGAAATTTAGTTTTTTTCTATTTCCTTTTTCAAAAGGGTCAGATAAGACAATTTTGTTTTTTATTTGAATAGAAGTTAAAATAATTGCTTCCCAATTTAATTTATCAAAAGCAGTAGAGGTTAATTCTTTCCACAAATTTTTATCTGTAATTAGAGCATGTTTTACTACTTCTGCAAAACCTGATTTTAATTCTTCCTCTGCTAGAGTTTGTAGAAAAATAGGATTTATAATTACTAGTTCCGGATTTGAATAAAGTCCTACTTGATTTTTAAGTCCATTAAAATCAATAGCTAGTTTTCCACCAACAGAAGCATCTACCATAGCCAATAAAGTAGTCGGAACTTGTATAAAATCAATCCCTCTTTTATATGTAGAAGCTGCAAAACCACCCATATCACCAATTACACCACCACCCAAATTAATGAGTAGTGAATTTCGGTCAAAATGATGGGCTGTTAACTGTTTCCAAATAAAGTTGCAGGTATTTATGGTTTTGTATTCTTCCCCTGATTTTATTTCAATAATAATTGAGTTTTCCAGTTGAGGAAGTTTTGGTAAACAATTTCTTTTTGTATTCTTATCAACTAGTATTGCTACTTTGGAATACCCAGAAATATCCAATTTGGAAAGAGAATTTTCTCCAAGCCAAATAGAATAGTTATCTGATTTTATTTCTTTCACTCTGTAACTTCAGTCAAAGGATTTCCGGTACAGCCATTAGGATATGCAGTGCCTAAAATTGTAGAAATTGTTGGGGCAATATCACGAATATTTACTTTTCTATCTGTTTTTCCTTGTGGAATATTTCCTCCCCAAAAAATAAGAGGGACATGAGTATCGTAACTGTAAGAAGAACCGTGTGTAGTACCTCCGGATGACCAATATGATGAGAGCCATCCAGTTTGCAAGCTCACAATTACATCTCCTGATCTTTTCTGATTAAAACCTCTTTGCACTAAGGAATGAAAAGAATTGGAATATTCATTTTCGTGTAATTGTGTTGCTGTATAAGTGTTTTTTACCCACTCATATTTCAAGAAAAACTGTGCACAATTTCTCTGAATTTCTTCCAAACTTATATTTTTTTCTTCAATCAAGTCATGATTTAAAAACAAATGGTTGTTGGAGTAATTTTTAATCCAATCTCCCTCTCCATATTTAGTATTTAGATGAGTGAGTAGCTCAGTTTTCATGATAGAACCATCAAAATAACCAGCAGGAATATTCCTTTCTAAAAGTTCATGAGGTTCCGAAACTACACCATGATCGGCAGTGATAAATACAATTGCATTTTCAAAACCAACTTTACTATTGATTATTTTTAAAAGTTTTGCTATATCCTTATCCAAACGAATATAAGTGTCTTTAATTTCAGAAGCATGAGGACCATATTGATGACCAATATAATCGGTAGAAGAAAAACTAACTGTTAAAATATCAGTATTTTTTCCTTGTCCTAATTTTTCTTTCTTAAGTATTTCAAGTGCCAAATCATTTAAAATAGTATTTCCAAATGGCGTCTTTTTTATAGCACTTCCTCCTTTTTGTATTAGTAAGGAGTCTAAATTATGAGTGAATTCTCCTTCAACTTCCCAATTTCCTTTCAAATAATTTTGAGCCGTATTATTATCATTTATTTTCTGAATATAATCTGGAAGATCTTGCATGTAAAAAGAAGATGTAATCCATTTCCCATCACTATTCATCCAATACGCCCCATTAGCTGTATGTCCTGCAGGCAATATAGCCCCTCTATCTTTTAAAGATATTCCAAAAACTTTACTTTCTTCATTGAATAGTTTTAACTCGTCAGTAAAGGTTGTCGTTAGCATATGGTGTGGTGACATCTTTCCGTCAGCAGATTGTACATCTACATTTTTTTGTTCGCAATTACAAACGGTATGCATATCACCATCTCCTGCACAGTAAATATAATCTCCAGAGTTTTTATCGTACCAGTCATTAGCAATTATTCCGTGTACAGCAGGAGTAGTTCCTGTATAAATACTCGCATGTCCGGGCCCTGTGTAAGTAGGGACATAACCGAATTGTGTATTCCTGAAAAAATGACCTTCATTTATCAATTTTTTAAAACCATCATTTTCAAAATCATCCCAGAATCGGTACATATAATCGTAACGCATTTGATCCACTACAATACCAACAACTAGTTTGGGTTTTTCTGTTTCATTCTCTGATCCTACTTGCAGGGAAAAGGAAATACCTTTTGACTTTTTTTGTGCAAAAGATTGAAATCCTGTAAAAATGATAAGTGTAAGTAAGAGTATTCTTTTCATAATGCTAGTGAGTTTCTATTTTTATCTGTTCAATATTTAAAGTATCAACTTGAATAACAGTCTTCTCCTTTTCATACGCTTTTACTTCATTAAATTGACAAGAATAGCATAAAGGAAAAAAAAGTAATATGAGTACTAGTTTTTTCATTTTTTCCTATTTTTAATTGCAAGAACTCCAAGTGATAAAGCAACTGCAACCAATACATCTGCAATTGGAGGTATTTCAGGCCAAACAAAATTCCAAATGCAAACTAGTGCAAGCCATACAAACCACAAGAAATCAAAATCTTTAATTTTCATTTTATAAATATAATAGACTAGCAAACTTACAAATAGTCCCCAAAACATACCTCCCAAAATATCAAAAGGATAATGAACTCCCAAATAAACACGGCTAAAACCTATAATTACAGCCCAAGAAAATAGACAGGAAAATCCCCAGAAATTTCGGTACAACAAAGCAATGAAAAAGGCAATTGCAAAAGAGTTTGATGCGTGTGAAGAGATGAATCCAAAAGCTCCACCGCATCCATCATGAACAATTTCATTGTCTACAATTTCAAAAAGAGGAAGTCTTACATTATCTAAGATTTGACAAGGTCTTAATCTTTCAAATATTTCTTTAAAAAGGTGAACACTTCCAAAATCTGCTAGAAAAATTAATAAACCTAACGCTAATAATATTTTAAGAAACTGATCTGAAAATCGCTTGTAAATTAAATAAAGAATATAAATATAAAGTGGAATCCAAAACCATTTTGAAGAAATAAGAATCATTAGCTGATCAATTTGCTCCCAACCTGCAGAGTTGATTATTTTGAATAAATATTCATCTATTTTCTGCAGCTTCTCCATTACTCATTCAGTTTTTTCCAGATTAAATCTTTCAGTTCTGTAATCCCTTGCTGGGCAACAGAAGAAATAAATAAAGAAGGTAAATCAGTTGGTAATTCCTCTTTAATTTCTACAATAAGCTCCTCATCTAACATATCAGATTTACTAATGGCAAGAATCCTATCTTTATCCAAAAGTTCAGGATTATATTTTTGTAATTCTCCTAATAATATTTTGTATTCCATTGCAATATCAGCTGAATCTGCTGGTACCATAAATAGTAAAGTAGAGTTCCGTTCAATATGTCTTAAAAATCTTAAACCAAGTCCTTTTCCTTCAGATGCTCCTTCAATAATTCCAGGAATATCTGCCATAATAAAAGACTTATGATCCCTGTAAGAAACAATTCCTAAATTAGGTGCTAAGGTTGTAAACGGGTAGTTGGCAATCTGAGGTTTTGCAGCCGAAACAACCGAAAGTAAAGTTGATTTTCCTGCATTAGGAAACCCTACCAATCCAATGTCAGCCAATACTTTTAGCTCTAAAACAAACCAATCTTCAATTACATCACCACCAGGCTGAGAATATCTTGGAGCTTGATTAGTCGGGGATTTAAAGTGAGAATTTCCTCTTCCACCCATTCCACCTTTTACTAGTGTAATTTCTTCTGCATCATCTGTTATTTCAAATAAGACTTCTCCACTTGCAGCATGCTTAATAATTGTACCTAAAGGAACTTCAATATAGCTACTCTCTCCATCTTTACCAAAGCTATTACTTCCAGTTCCATCACCGCCATGGTCAGCAAAAATGTGTTTTTGATAACGCAAATGAAGTAAAGTCCACATTTGTTTATTTCCTCTGATAATTACACTTCCTCCATGCCCTCCATCTCCACCATCAGGACCACCTTTTGCTGTGGTTTTATCTCTCCTAAAGTGAGAGGATCCAGCACCTCCTTTACCAGAACGGCAAAATATTTTTACATAATCAACAAAGTTGGAATTTTTAACTCTCATTTAAAGTGCGTCAATCACATTATTAAGTTTACTTGCAATGTCTTCTACAGCACCATTACCTTTAATTTCAGATAGTTTATTTTGTGTAGAATAATAATCTTTTAAAGGGGCTGTTTTATTGTTGTATTCATTAATACGATTTGCAATAATGCTTTTATTTTGGTCGTCCGCTCTTCCTGAGCTTTCTCCCCTTGCTAGTAATCTTCTTATTAATTCTTCATCTGCAACTATTAAAGAAAGCATAGCGGAAATTGAAGTTCCTTTCTCATTTAATAAATCATCCAAAGCTTCAGCTTGTGCTGTTGTTCTTGGGAAGCCATCAAAAATAAACCCATTTGCTTTCGAGTTATTATCTAATTTGGAAGATATCATTCCAATAACAACTGCATCAGGTACTAAATCACCACTATCCATTAATGTTTTTGCCTCTAATCCTAAAACAGTTCCTGCAGCTATTTCTCCTCTTAAAATATCGCCAGTTGAAAGGTGTACTAGGTCATATCTGTCAATTAATAAGTTAGATTGCGTTCCTTTCCCTGCACCAGGAGGCCCAAATAATACTAAGTTTAACATTGGTTTTTAGTTTAGTTTTTTAATTTAAAAATATGTGGCAAATTACGCCCAATTTCGTCATAATCCAAACCATATCCTACAACAAAATCATTTGGGATAGATTTCCCAATATAATCAATAGGAATTTCTTTTGTGTATGCGTCTGGCTTAAAAAGTAGTGTAGCAACTTTTATATCTGCCACCTCCTCTTTTTCAAGTAATGATATTATTTTTTCTAAGGTAATTCCTGTATCAATTATATCCTCTAATATTATGATATTTCTTCCTTTTAAATCTTGATTTAATCCGATAAGTTCATTTACTTTTCCTGTAGACTCAGTACCTTCATAAGAAGCGAGTTTGATAAAAGAAACCTCCGTATTATCAATTGTGATTTTACGTATTACATCAGCAGCAAACAAAAATGAGCCATTTAGTACAGCAATAAATAGTGGGTTTTCAATTCCAGTATTATTTATTTCTTCTGCAATTTTCTGAACTATTTCTGCAATTTCTGTTTCGGGAATATAGATTTTAAAAGTTGTATCGTGTAGTTTTATCTCTTTCATTTTAATTATTTGACCAAACTTTTCTTAAAACTAATTGTTCTTCAGTTATCTTTTCTGATTTTACAAATTCTAATAATTGGTAATGATTTCCAATTTTAAGTGTAATATCTTTTTCAGAGAATTTTTTCTTGATTGTAAAAGTAACTTCCTTTTTACACTCTTTCAAAATATCGGACAATTTTCCTTCTACCTTTTTCCCATTTAATTTAGTTATTTCATCTTCAGGAGCAATTCTATTGTTGTCTGTTACAGAGTTTGGCTCTACCTTTTTAATAATAATCTTTCCATCTTCTTTTACGGCAATAAAACCAAAATACTGAGCAGACAAATTTGTGTTTTTCTTCTTTTTCAATTCAACACCTACAACTTCCAAAGCAGTTTTTAAAGTTGAAATATAATCCTGAATACCATAAATATGGTTTTCAAAAATTTCAGCTACTTTCAGTTCTCCAAATTTCACGCATATATTTCTAAAATCATCTTCAGAATATCCTTTTCCTTTAAGTGCAAAATCTTCATAGAGTTCTTTCATTACAGAATGTAAACTTTCTTTTCCATCTGTATTCTTAATGATTTCCAAATCTATCATAAGCATACAAAGTGCAGCATCAGGATAAATAGAAGTTTTTCTATCAGGAGAACCCAATTTGTATCCATCTAACCAATTATCAAAACCGCTATCGGCAACTGAAAGGTTAAATCTACCATAGTTAGTTAAGTGTCTTTCTAAATTTTGGTTTTGTGTTTTTGCAAATGCTGCCCAATTAAAAACTTCAGAATTATACAACATCAAATCTCCCATATAAGTAGTAACCCCCTCAGCAACAAAACCAGTTCTGAAATAATTTTCTTTGGTATAATCGTAAGGATACATTTCGACTGGCCTGATGGATTTTATGTTCCAAGTATGGTACAATTCATGAGAACAAACTCCCAATAGATCTTCATACCTTTTATCCATTATTTCTTTTCCAGGACCTAAAAGCAAGACAGTATTTTTGGTGTGCTCTACTCCATGATAACTTCTGTAAGGAGTGATTTGAAAAAAGTAATGATATTCATCAACAGGAAATCCGCCAAAGTGTTTTATCTGGCTTTTTGTAAAAGCTACAAAATCTTTATTAAGTTTTCCCCAGTCAGGCTTACACTCTCCTTGAAACCACAAATGAAATGCAATTCCATCTACATCATATGTTCCGTGCTGTAAAGTATCCGAACAAATAATTGGTGATTCTGAAAGCATGTCATAACCCTTTACCGTAAGCATATTTTCTTCCTGCATCATTGATGAGGCAATCTTATAATTTTTAGGAATATCTAATGCAATTTTATAGTATTCTTCCATTCTATCAACAATATAGAACATGCATTGTACAGGATTTAAATACAATTGGTGTTCATCTAAATAACAAGAGCCTGCATCCAATTGGTTGGAATAAAAGTTATAAGTAACTGTAATTTCCATTGTTCCATTGGTATCTACTTCCCATAAATCTTTAGTAATTTTCTTAAATGGAAGAGGATTATTATTTTCATCAAAAGCAGCCCATTTTTGAATGTTTTGAGAAAAATTTGCTAACTCATATCTTCCAGGACGCCATGCAGAAAGCTGAAACTGCATGGTTTTTGCTTCATTTGTTTTGGTAGTAAATTCAAAATCAACAAAGTGCCTATGTGGGTTGTTATATGAAATAGTATAGTTTATCATCTAAAATATTTGAGCGGCAAAAATACAAATTTTAACATGTATAGTTCATGTTTTAAAAATTTGTATTAAGTCAATAATATTCATGATGTTTTAAGTAATATTGCAGTCTTAAATAAAAATTAAAAAATATGAACTTTGATGTTATCGTGTTAGGAAGTGGTCCTGGAGGTTATGTGTCAGCTATCCGTGCTTCACAATTAGGATTAAAAGTAGCTATTATTGAAAAAGAAAGCTTAGGTGGGATTTGTTTAAACTGGGGTTGTATTCCAACTAAAGCATTATTAAAATCAGCTCAAGTTTTCGAATATATTAATCATGCAGAGGACTATGGAATTACTGTTAAAGATGCAAATGCTGATTTTCCTGCAATTATTAAAAGAAGTAGAGATGTTGCTGATGGTATGAGTAGTGGGATTGCGTACTTACTTAAAAAGAACAAGGTTGAAGTAATTTATGGTTTTGGAAAAGTAAAACCAGGAAATAAAGTAGCTGTTACTGTTGATGGTAAATCAACTGATTATTCAGCAAAAAATATTATTATAGCAACAGGTGCTAGAAGTAGACAACTACCTAATTTACCTCAAGATGGAAAAAAAATAATTGGATATAGAGATGCACTTGCTTTAGCAAAGGCACCTAAAAAAATGGTGATTGTTGGTTCTGGAGCAATTGGTGTAGAGTTTGCTTATTTCTATAATGCAATGGGTACAGATGTTACTGTTGTTGAGTTTATGCCAAATATTGTTCCTGTTGAGGATGTTGATGTTTCCAAGCAGTTACAAAGATCATTCAAAAAGTCAGGAATTAAAGTAATGACGAACTCATCTGTTGAGAAAATAGACACTAATGGTACAGGTTGTAAAGTAATGATAAAAACTAAAAAAGGTGAAGAAACTATAGGATGTGATGTGGTGCTTTCAGCTGTTGGAATTGTTGCTAATATTGAGAATATTGGTTTGGAAGAAGTTGGTATTAAAACAGAAAAAGGAAAAATTTTGGTAGATGATTTCTACAATACAAATGTAAGTGGATATCATGCTATTGGTGATGTCTTGCCAAATCAAGCATTGGCACATGTTGCATCTGCTGAAGGAATTACTTGTGTAGAAAAAATTGCAGGACATAACCCTGAGCCAATTGATTATGGAAATATTCCTGGTTGTACTTATGCTAGTCCAGAGATTGCATCAGTAGGAATGACAGAGGCTGCTGCAAAAGAAGCAGGATATGAAATTAAAGTAGGGAAGTTCCCTTTCACTGCATCAGGGAAAGCATCTGCGGCAGGCCATAAGGATGGTTTCGTAAAAGTTATTTTTGATGCTAAATATGGCGAATGGTTAGGTTGCCATATGATAGGATACAATGTTACGGAATTGATTGCTGAGGCAGTTGTTGCGCGTAAATTAGAAACTACAGGAAATGAAGTATTGAAAGCAGTTCATCCTCACCCAACAATGAGTGAAGCAGTAATGGAAGCAGTTGCTGATGCTTATGATGAGGTCATTCATATATAATTTCAGTATTTAAATGTAAAAGCCCTCCAATTTGAAGGGTTTTTATATTTACTGAAATTTTGAGTTTAAAATAAATAACTAATCTTATTGCACCACTAACTTCCTTTGCTCAGTTGTCCCTTTATGCATTAACTTTACAAAATAGACACCTTTTGCTTGTTTGCTTAGGTCAATTTGCTGCACACCACCATGAATAATTTCATTAGCAATTAATCGACCAAGAGAAGAATATACTTCAACTTTCATGTTATTGACATCTGTACGAATGTTAAATATTCCTTTGGTAGGGTTCGGGTAAATTAAGGTATTACTATTGATACTTTCACCTTCTTCAATCGAAAGAATGTTTTGTCCATTAATATTTATATTGTCCATATAAAAATGATTTCCATAGTCATTAATAGCAACAAAACGCACCATAATTGTATCTCCATTTAGTCTCCAAGTACTTAAATTGATACTATCACTTGCCCAGCTGCCACAAGTAGGCGTCCAAGCACTTCCTTCATAAGGAACAGTTTGCAAGTCAGGGCCAATAGCTCCATAAATAGAATCCCAAGTGCTACCGCAATCAGTAGAGATATCAATTCTTAATCCATCATCATAACCACTTGCATATCCGGAATAAGCATAGTCGTAAGTTAACCAGTTTTGAGCACTTCCACCATTACCTAAGGACACCTTGTTACTAATTAAATAAGCCTCTTCATCAGGATATTGAATCGAGTAATGATTAACATAAGCAGTAGTTGTCGGAAGACAATCTATTCCAAAATCAACAACAGTAGAAAGCCAACTAAAAGATGGTGATTCTAATTCCCATGCTGTAGGAGGGAAGTTACTATTCTCAAAATCTTGAGCAAAATTTATTGAATTTGTTATTAATGATATTGAATCAGCATAAGTAATGAAATCAGTATAAGATTGTGAGCTTGTTCCAAAAGCATCAGTGACAGTTAAACTTACATCATAAGCACCAGGTTGAGGATAAACAACAACTGGGTCTTCCTGAGTAGATGAAGAAGGAGTCCCTCCAGGGAAAGACCATTGCCAAGAAGCACTGCTTAATCTTACAGCTGAATGATCAACAAACTTTACCGTATCATTCATACAATTAATTTCTAGTCTATCTGCTGCTATTTGTGCAGATGGAGGTGTGTTCTCATAAAGATCAATTTCATAAGCGCTTCTATTGGTTCCATTTTGTAAAAGCCCCTCACGATAATAAGGGATTAACTGCGTTGAATATGTATTTTTAGGTAAATTAGAATCATAAATATCCCAATCAGCCATAGAATTATTTCTGTAGTAAACAGACTCCCTTGTTCCTATATACACCCCATTTCCTCCTCTTTGATGTTCAATATTAGTAACATTAATATTATCAAGAGTTGGTGTACTCCAATTTATCCAGTTTTGTCCACCATCTACCGATTTAAAAACTTCATAACCTTCCGCATCTTGCACCCCGCCATACATACTGCATCTTGCAATCCAAAGCGTATTTTCGTCATAACTACTTACTGTTATATCATATGGAATCCAATCTTGACCATTGATATTTGTTGGGGTAATTTCAATCCAAGTATTTCCTGCATCTGAAGATCTATAAATATGTTTAGTTCCCCACCATGATGGCCAAGTAGCTACATAAATTACATCAGGATTACTCCATGCTACTTCAACAGATGTTACCTTATCGTTAAAATGATTAACAGGAGAATAACTTGCGCCATTATTTTTTGATAGCCAAAGAGTTGTATCTTCTCCAATATAGTTCCAATTATAACATCTTGGGTCAAATTCCATTTGGGAAGATTCTCCTGTTATATAGGATGCATTTGGTTTTTTTGCTATTGATAAACCAGCTATTCCAACTGTTCTATCTCCTGAAAGTACCTTTCCACCATAGTCACTATAAGCAACTCTTGGATTTCCAAAATTTACAAAACCTCTTATCCCATCACCACCATCAGTACATAGCCAATCATTTATGTAAGTATTCCCATCTTTAAGCATTGTACCATTATGGTAAGTTCCACCAAGCATTACTTCTCCATCCTTAAAGCCTGCACCAAAACCCCAAAAATCAGCTCCCGCAATTCCGTATTGTTTTTTATAGATACTATCTCCTCCATTATCAGAATAGAATACACCACCATCACATGCAAACCACAGATCATTCCCAAAGTAGTTGATGTCATGAATATCAGCATGAACATAGCCTTTTTTATGAGGTTCGCTCCATTTAGCAGGGCACGTAAAGCTGACTCCATTGTCAAAAGATATCCAATGCTGAACTCCTCCAACATGAATAATGTCAGCATTTGTTGGGTTTACTGCTAATCCTAAATCATAATAATATTGTCCACCATCATCTGATCCATCCGGTTGCCAGCCCATCATATTTATATTTACTGAATCTGGAGGACCTGCAGGCTGAGGCCCACAACATTGAAAAGTCCAATTCTCTCCTTTATCATCACTTATGTAAATACCATATAAACCACTTCCCCCATTTGCACTTCCTGTTGCTAATGCTACAATTTTATCAGGAGCAGCAGGGCTTATGGCAATTTCTGTTCTTTTTTGCTCACCTCCAACACTATTAGGATTTGGCCATCCGTTTGTGAAGTTTGTAAGTGTATTTCCGCCATCATCTGATCTGTAAAAAAGAGTACTATCTCCAGCCTGTTTTACAAAATACATTGTATTTGGAATGTTAGGATGGAATTCAATCTCTAAGAAGTTTCCACTCATTATTTGTGTAAAATTATTTCCTCCATCTATTGATTTAAAAAGACCTTCATTAGACGCTACAAAAAGCTCAAAATTATTTGATGGATCTAGTTTTATATCTTTTATTGAGTGTGACATACTTGTGAATGTAGCATCCCCAATTATATTCCAAGTATTACCACTATCATCTGATTTATAAATTCCTCCATTTCCACTTATGTAGATAATTTCAGGATTTGTAAAATCTATTTCAATAGCATATACTCCATTTAGAGATAAATCCTGAGTTATTAAATTCCAGTTATCACCTTTGTCAATAGTTTTCCATGCTCCAGCAGTAGCAGAGCCAGCATATAATACATTTGGATTACTTGCAGCTTGTTCTATTGTATATACATGAGCAGCACCAGGGGCATAACTTCTACTTGCAGCATCCTTATCGAAATCCCAAGGTCCTACACATTCCCATTGGTTAGTACTTTTTGAAGTTTTAAGAGTTGGTTTAGCGTTAGAGAATCTACTAATACCCCTTAACCATCTTTTGTAGTACTGTGTGTGTTTATTTTTTACTAATTCATTCTTTTTATAATAATCGGTATAGGCATTAATTACTTCTCCTTCATCAGGATTTTCTGCATACATTAATTGTGCCCAATGCGGCAAATTTTCAGCATTTGCATTGTATTTCATTTCCACTTGCGCAACAACTGAAAACTTGAAAGTGATAAAAAGTAGGAATAGTAATTTCTTCATAATTAGGTAATAAAAAAGGTCGCATAATTACGATTTTAAATTAGTGTTTTTTTATTATAGGCTAAAAGCTTCTTTTATTTCTTCTTGACAATCCAATTTTTCCCAAGTAAAAGTTTCTACTTCAAATTCTTTTTTTGTACCTTCAATAAGGAAAGTAACAGTTTTATTTTCCGATGTTCTTCCCATGTGCCCGTAAGCTGCAGTTTCGGAATAGATAGGGTTTTTAAGTTTTAAACGGCTAATAATAGAAGCAGGTTTAAGGTTAAAACAAGGCATTCCTTTTACAATTTCAGCAATTTTACCATCCGTTAAATTTATTTTTGAAGTTCCATAAGTATCTACAAATATCCCCATTGGCTCAGCAACACCAATTGCATAACTAACTTGCACTAGCATTCTTTCAGCAACTCCTGCAGCTACTAAGTTTTTAGCAATGTGTCTTGTAGCATAAGCAGCTGATCTATCCACTTTTGATGGGTCTTTACCAGAAAATGCTCCACCACCATGAGCCCCTTTTCCTCCATATGTATCTACAATAATTTTTCTTCCAGTAAGTCCAGTATCTCCATGTGGTCCACCAATTACAAATTTACCTGTTGGATTTACATGATATTTTTCTGTTCCGAAAAGCGCTTTATTATCTTCTGATAATTGAATTTTAATTCTTGGAATTAATATTTCTCTAACATCTTTTTCAATTTGCTCTTGCATTGGTTTTTCATCAGCAAAATCATCATGCTGTGTGGAAACTACAATGTCAGTTATTCGCTTAGGCGTATGGTCATCATTATATTCCAAAGTAACCTGCGATTTTGAATCAGGACGCAAGTAAGTCATTTCCTTCCCTGCTTTACGGATTGCCGCAAGTTCAATCAATATTTTATGCGAAATATCTAACGCCAATGGCATTAAGTTTTCTGTTTCATTGGTTGCATAACCAAACATCATTCCTTGGTCACCTGCTCCTTGTTCTTTGTTTAATCCTTTTCCTTCAACTACTCCTTGATTTATGTCTGGTGACTGTTCGTGTATTGCAGAAACAACTCCACAACTATCTCCATCAAATTGGTATTCTGATTTATCGTATCCAATTTTTAAAATTACTTCTCTAGCAATTTTCTGAACATCAATATATGCTTTTGTAGTTACCTCTCCACTTAGTACTGTAAGGCCTGTAGTTACAAGAGTTTCACAAGCAACTTTTGAGTTTGGGTCTTGTGCTAAAAAATTATCTAATAGTGCGTCAGAAATCTGGTCGGCTACTTTGTCTGGGTGTCCTTCTGAAACGGACTCTGATGTGAAAAAATATGACATCTTTTTAAATTTTAAGTTTAACATTAATTTAATCGGACGATTTGGCGTAAAAGCGCTAAAGGAAATACTGTTTTTAGCATTTTTTTTAGTGGTTGCAATAGGCCAAATCTATCCACTTATTTCGGCAAAAGTATAAAATTTTTTAAAATTGTGGTGGTTTTTTAATTTTTTTGTTTTTATGTGTGCTATACTTATCAAGAAATACGTAGGGATGGGCTCTATGATGTCTTGTCAACCTTGAAAATGCAAGGTGCCATATTCACGTGGATGAAGTGCTAAAATGCAAGACCAATACAGATGTTAGGCAAGTAGGAGTAGAATGGGCTATTCGGCAAACAAAAGAACTTATTTAGTTTGGCGTACCTTTTATCCATTTTTATACTATGGGGAAATCGAATAATGTGCAGCAAATAGTTGAAAGATTTTCTCAAGCAGTCAATTTTCTAAAATGCTCTTCTAGGTCGATCTTATTATTTTGGAAATTAGAAATTAATTGGTCGTCAACAATTTTACCTTTATTAATGATGATTACTCGGCTACACATTTTATCAACTTCTTGCATAATATGTGTGGAGAGGAGTACAGTTTTATCTTTCCCAACTTCTTTTATTAGATTTCTAATTTCCAGCAATTGATTAGGGTCAAGTCCTGTTGTTGGTTCATCAAGAATTAATACTTCTGGATTATGTAAAAGTGCTGCAGCTAAGCCAACTCTTTGTCTGTATCCTTTGCTTAGTTCTCCAATTTTTTTACTTTGCTCAGGCATTAATCCTATTTGAATGATAATTTCAGCAATACGATAGTTTAAGTTTTCAACTTTATAAATACCTCCAACAAAAGAAAGATATTCTTTCACATACATGTCAGTATAAAGAGGATTGTGCTCTGGTAAATAGCCAATTTTTGCTTTTACTTGTAAGTCTTGTTCTTGAATGTCTAAGTTGCAGACCTGTACCTTACCACCATCTTGCTGTAAATAGCACGTTATGATTTTCATCAGTGTAGATTTCCCTGCTCCATTCGGGCCTAAAAAACCAACTATTTCACCTTTGTTTAGTGTAAAGGAAACATCAGTAAGAGCTTGTTGTTTATCGTAAGATTTAGTTACACTATTTATGATTAATGACATGTAGCAAAGATAGACAATAGATTTTGACAATAGTTAAGGATTCATTCTAAAATTATCATAATTTTGTGATATGAATTTAAATAACTCTTTAAGATGGTATTTGCATCTTGTTTATTATCAGTTAGTAAAACTTAGTAGGTTTTTTACAAATAATTTGTTTGGAAGAAAAGATCATCAATTTTTATTTATTTTAACTCCACCTTATTGTGGGTCTACTTTGTTAAACCAGATTCTTTCTACTTCTAATAATTTGAGTTGTAATAATCATTTAGGTGTTAGGGAAGGACAATTACTACCTGAAGTAAAAGATATTATGTTTTTAAATAAAGGTTGGCATAATGAAGTGCATTATGATTGGTCGTTTATCAAAAAAACTTGGATGAAATATTGGGATCAAAGGATGGGGATACTAATGGATAAAAGTAATCCTAATATGATGAGAGTACCCGCAATAAAGAAAGAATTTAAAAACTCGACCTTTATTGCAATGGTAAGAAATCCATATGCTCAAGTTGAAGGAATTATGAGAAGAAATGGAGCGACAGCAGAATATGCTGCAAAGTTTGCTTTAAAATGTTTGAGGTATCAAAAGCAAAATAAACTTTCAGAAAAAGAAAATATTTTTTTTACTACTTATGAAGAACTATGTGATACAAAATATGAAGTAGTACAGAAGATAAAAAAATTTATTCCTGAAATAGGAAATATTGATTCTGATTTAGAGTTTTCAGCACATAACTTTAAGACTGATGGCAAAATGAAAATCCAGAATCTAAATAAAGAAAAAATAAAGATGATAAACAAGGAGAATATGGTTATTATAAACACTTACTTTAATAAAGAAATAGATTTGCTAAAATTTTTTGGCTATTCAATTATTGAATAACAACTTTCTTTTCTACACTTCCATCATTATAAATGTAAAATAATAATCCGTTATTGTATTGATGAGCATTTCTTCCTAATGCATTTACAATTTTAATTAGTTTTTTGTTGGTGTTTATTTCAGTAATAGCAGATGGGTTGGGGCAGTAGTTTCCATCAGGAGGAAGTAAAGGAAGTTTGTATAGTGAGTCAGTAATTAAAGTATACATCAAAATATCCATAGATTGTAAAAGAGTTGCATTATAAGGCTCCCATTCATTTGCAATTCCCGAGGCAGTTTGAGCATCATCCAAAATTCCCATATTACTTACAAGTGCCCAATACATGTATTCAATCATCATACATTCATAATCACAAGTCCAGTCATCATAATGATACCAAGCTGTAGAAGGATAGGGATTTGGAATAGATAAAAATTGACCTCCTCTTGCCACATCCATAGCATTAGACATAAGAGAGGAATTTGGCTGTAAACTAAAAGCATTAGGATATATATTGCTATGACCAACATGATTAATAGTATGTACTACTTCCTCTACTGTTGCATCATCCCCCCAATGCCCTGTTTGAGCAGGATCTATTTCATTATTATAAAGTACTGCACCTGCACCATCTCCCTGATAATTATTGAATAATAAATCTTCTG
>CAJQLK010000105.1 GCA_905479165.1 uncultured Flavobacteriales bacterium
GAGAAATTGGATTAAGTGGAGAAATACGAGCTGTAAACAGAATTGAAAACAGAATTGCAGAAGCAGAGAAACTAGGCTACACGCAAATCATAATTTCAAAATATAATAAGTTTAATACTAAAGGCTTTAATATTGACATTGTAGAATGCGGAAAAATTGAAGAGGTTTTTAAATTATTGTTCTAACTTTTTATAAATGAACACTGAAAATAAAAAACTCTTCCAACAGAAAATGCTAAACCCCATTTTCTTTAAGTTATTTTTAATTTTAAAATTACCATTAGCATTTTTAGCTGGAGTCAAATTAAAGTTCTTAAACGACACACAATCTACAGTTCAACTAAAGTATAACTGTTTAAACAAAAACCCGTTTAAGTCAATTTATTTTGCAGCTCTATCAATGGCAGCAGAATTAGCTTCCGGTATATTAGCAGCAAGTTTTATTTATAAAAACAAACCAGCAATATCCATGTTAGTTGTGGGTATTAATATAGAGTTTTCTAAAAAAGCAGTTGGGCTAATTGATTTCAACTGTAAACAAGGTAAAGAAATACAAGATTGCATAAATAAAAGCGTTAAAACAAAAAAAGGGCAAAGCATAGTTGTAACAACTACTGCAACAGATGAACAAGGAGATATTGTAGCTACCTTCAATATTACTTGGTCTTTCAAGGCAAAATAATAAACTACTTAGATTCCAAGATTTGAGAAGTATGTGCTTTGGTTTTTACTTTCGTGATAATATCTAAAATTATTCCATTTTCATCAATCACAAAAGTAGTTCTATGTATGCCATCATATTCCTTACCCATAAACTTTTTAGGTCCCCAAACTCCATAAGCATTTAGCACTTCTTTGCTTTCATCCGAAATAAGAGGGAAAGGCAAATCATGTTTTTCAATAAACTTAATATGCCTTGCAGGGCTATCAGCCGAGCAACCCAAAACCACATACCCCTTGTCTAAAAGTATTTGATAGTTATCCCTTAAATTACAAGATTGCAAAGTACAACCTGGTGTCATATCTTTTGGATAAAAGTACAACACTACCTTCTTACCTTTAAACTGTCTTAAAGTAATTGCTTCTCCATTCTCATCAATGGAATTTATTGCCGGTGCGCTCTCGCCTATTTTTAAATTTTTCATAATCTTGTTTAATTTATAATGTTCCTCTTCTTGCTTGTTCAGCTTCTATGCATTCAAAAAGAGCTTTAAAGTTACCTTTACCAAATGATTTTGCCCCCTTCCTTTGTATAATCTCAAAAAATAAAGTGGGTCTGTCAGTTAATGGTTTTGTAAAAATTTGCAATAAATATCCTTCTTCATCTCTATCCACCAAAACACCATGCTCTTTAAGTGTTAAAATTTCTTCATCAATTTTTCCAACTCTGTCTAGAACGGTATCATAATATGATGATGGTACTTTTAAAAACTCGACTCCTCTTTTAGCCATTGCAGCAACACTAGCTACAATATCATCAGTAGCTATTGCAATATGCTGTACTCCCGGCCCATCATAAAAGTCTAAATATTCCTCAATCTGAGATTTCTTTTTCCCTTCTGCTGGTTCGTTTATTGGAAACTTTACCCTCCCATTTCCATTAGTCATCACCTTACTCATTAAGGCAGTATACTGAGTAGAAATATCTTTATCATCAAAAGTGATAAGGTTAGCAAATCCCATAGTTGAATTATAGAATTTCTCCCAAATGTTCATTTCATTCCAACCAACATTTGCCACCATGTGGTCAATGTATTTCAGCCCAACAGATTCAGGGTTATAATGTGATTCCCACTTTTCAAATCCTGGCATAAAAGTTCCATTATAGTTTTTACGCTCAACAAAAACATGAACAGTATCTCCATAAATTTTAATCCCTGATGTTACCACCTCACCATCATTATCCTTTTCTGTTTTTGGTTCAAAGTAAGATTCAGCTCCTCTACTTGTTGTTTCTTGCCAAGCCTTTTTTGCATCATCTACCCAAAGAGCAATAACCTTTACCCCATCACCATGTTTTTTGATATGATCAAAAATCTCATTATTATCTCCTGGCATAGGTGTAGTAAATACAATTCGTATTTTATCCTGAACCACAACATAAGAAGTTCTATCCGTAACACCAGTTTCTAACCCAGCATATGCTAAAGATTGAAAGCCTAAAGCAGTTTTATAAAAGTGAGCCGCTTGTTTAGCATTTCCCACATAATACTCAACATAATCTGTGCCTAATAAAGGCAAAAAATCCTGTGCATCTGGGAATATTTTATCAAAGGAATAAGTCGTATTATTTATTTTTGTTAAGTCTTCTCTCATCTTTTAATATTTATTTTTCAAGCCATGACTGATGGTAAACTCCATCCGAAAGTTCAATAGCTGCTTTTGTTAATTTTAGTGGCGCAAAAGTATCTACCATTACTGCCAATTCATCCGTTTCCGTTTGTCCGATACTTCTTTCTGCTGCACCAGGGTGTGGCCCGTGAGGAATGCCTGCAGGATGCAAGGAAATATATCCTTCATCTACATGGTTTCTACTCATAAAATCGCCAGCAACATAATACAACACTTCATCTGAATCGATATTAGAATGATTGTAAGGTGCTGGTATTGATTCTGGATGATAATCGTAAATTCTTGGGCAGAATGAACAAATTACAAATCTGCTTGTTTCAAAAGTTTGGTGTACTGGTGGCGGCTGATGAATTCTTCCAGTTATTGGTTCAAAATCATGTATTGAAAATGCGTACGGGAAATTATAACCATCCCAACCTGCTACATCAAAAGGGTGAGATGCATAAGTATACTCATGAATCATTTGTTCCTTTTTTATTTTGATAACGAAATCACCTTGTTCATCATAGGTTTCCAATTCTTCAGGCACTCTTAAATCACGCTCGCAATAAGGAGAATTCTCTAACATTTGTCCAAAATGGTTGCGGTATCTTTTTGGCGTATAAACAGGAGTGTACGACTCTACAATAAACAATCTATTTTCAGAAGAATTGAACTTCATAGTATAAATCATTCCTCTAGGAATCACTAAATAATCGCCTTGCTTAAATTTTATATTGCCTACAAAAGTTCGTAAAGTTCCTGTTCCTTTATGAACAAAAATCACTTCATCTCCATCAGTATTTTTATAAAAATAATCTTCTTCCAGATTAGTTGGAGCGGAAAGCAAAATATTCAAATCATTATTCAACATAATAGAAATTCTACTCTCTAAATGATCAGCAACTTTTGGTGCCTCAAACCCTTTTAACATATAGGATTTTAGGTTTTTATCCACTGCAATTTCTGGTGCAACAGAGTATGCTTCTGCAATATTTTTAACTTGTGTTGGTCTGTGTAAATGATATAGCAAGGACGACATTCCGTCAAAGCCAATTGTTCCAAAAAGTTCTTCATAATGGATGTTTCCATCTTCTTTTCGGAATGTGGTGTGCCTTTTATGAGGCATCTTTCCTAATTTATGATATCTTGGCATACTGTTATTTTTATGCAAACATAATACATAAAACACAAACATAGCATGAATTACATCCTCCCTAAAAATAAAAATGATAATTTTGCATTACTAAATGAAACTCCTTACTTATAAAATAAATAATTTTGATACTCCTCAAATTGGAGTGTTGCAAAATCAGTTAGTATACGGCCTAAATAATTGTTTTGGTGATATCTCTTTAATTGAACTTATTCAGCTTGAAAAATACCAGGACAAAGTAGCTTCCTTTATTTGTAATGAAGATTGTTTGAAACACGACATTAAAGACGTTACAGTTTTACCAACTATACCAAAACCTACTTCTTTTCGTGATGCTTATGCTTTTAGGCAACATGTTGCTACTTCAAGAAAAAATAGAGGGTTAGATATGATTCCTGAATTTGATGAATTTCCGGTATTTTATTTTTCTAACCACAATGCTATGTTTGGAGATGGAGAAGAAATAGAACTTATGCCCGATCATTTTCACAGTTTAGATTATGAACTAGAATTTGCTATTGTAATTGGAATGGGAGGTAAAAATATTTTAGCTAAAAATGCAGATAAGCACATTGCTGGATTCTGTATTTTGAATGACATAAGCGCCAGAAGATTGCAAATAGAAGAAATGAAACTGAATTTAGGCCCGGCAAAAGGAAAGGATTTTGCCAATGTTATTGGCCCTTACTTAGTAACTCCTGATGAATTAGAAAGCAAGAGTATTGATACTCCTTTTGGCAAAAAATACGATTTAAAAATGAGTTGTTATGTAAATGGAGAATTACTTTCAAAAGGAAATGCAAAAGATATGAATTGGAGTTTTGCAGAAATAATTGAGAGAGCTTCATATGGTGTTGAATTATTTCCTGGGGATGTAATTGGATCAGGAACTGTTGGGACAGGATGTTTGTTAGAGCTAAATGGTACTAGAAAAAGAGATATCCCAGAGTATCAAGAAAGATGGATACAGGAAAATGATGAGGTAGAAATGCAAATTGAAGGATTAGGAAAAATCACAAATAAAATTGTAAAAGCAAAATCTAATCACTCAATTTTAAAATTGAAAAAATGATAAAAACATTAGACATAACTAAAGGAGAAATAGAGGGATTATATAGGATTTTATCATCAGCCGTAACGCCAAGACCAATTGCATTAGTAAGTACAGTTGATAAAGATGGAACTCAAAATTTAGCTCCATTTTCATTCTTCAATGTCTTTTCTGTAAACCCACCAATTATGGTTTTCTCCCCTGTTAAAAGTGGAAGATTCGGCACAAATAAACACACTTTAGAAAATGTAATGGAAGTTAAAGAATGTGTAATAGCATTAGTTACTGAAGATACAGCTCAACAAGTTTCATTAGCTTCTTGCAGTTTTAAAAAAGGGGTAAATGAATTTAAAAAATCTGGACTAACAGAAGTGAAATCAGACTTAATTACGCCAAGCAGAATTTTAGAATCTCCAATAAATTTTGAGTGCAAAGTAAATAATATTGTAGTTTTAGGAGAAGAAGGAGGTGCAGGAAATTTAGTAATTTCTGAAGTTTTGAAAGTGCATATCGATGCTAATATTTTAGATGAAAAAGGGGATGTCGATCCGTTTAAAATGAATATTGTAAGCAGATATGGTGCTAATTGGTACGGAAAAACGACTAAAGATTCATTATATGAAATTGCAAAACCTATTTCAAGGACAGGCATGGGATTTGATAAATTACCTGAAAATATAAAAAAATCAAATATTTTAACTGGAAATGATTTAGCAATTTTAGCATCAGCAGAAAATATTCCAGCTAAAATTGAGTTAACCGCAAGAGAAGATAAATCAAAAGAAGAAAAACATATATTTGCAAAAGAATTATTAAGCCAAGGAAAAGCAGAAGAAGCTTGGCAAATACTAATATAAACTAACTAATTAAAAAAAAAATGTCATTTGAATTACCAAAATTACCTTACGCTTATGATGCGTTAGAACCAAATATTGATGCAAGAACAATGGAAATACACCATTCAAAACATCATAATGGATACACAAATAACCTAAATAATGCAATTGCAGGAAGTGATTTAGCAGGAAAATCTATTGAGGAAATCTGCGCTACACCAGGCTTAAGTGGTGGAGCAAGAAATAATGGAGGAGGCTACTACAATCATAATATGTTCTGGAAATCAATGAGCCCAAATGGAGGAGGAATTCCAACTGGAGCTATTGCCGATGCAATAAATGCTAAATTTGGTTCTTTTGAAAACTTTAAAGATGAATTTTCTAAAGCAGCAGCTACAAGATTTGGATCAGGGTGGGCTTGGCTATGTTTGTGCGAAGGAAAATTAAGCGTATGCTCTACTGCTAACCAAGATAATCCTTTAATGCAGGATCAATGCGGTTGCACACCTGTTTTATGCTTAGATGTGTGGGAGCATGCTTACTATTTAAACTACCAAAACAGACGCCCAGACTACATCAATGCATTCTTTAATGTTATCAATTGGGCTGAAGTAAATAAAAGATACACTGCAGCTTTATAATATTTTTATAAATTTGCCACACTTAAAAAAAATAATCAAACAAATTAAAAAGAAAATGAAAAACAAATTTGCCTTATTAGCTCTATTAGGATTATTCCTTGCTGGGACTTACAATGTTTACGCACAAGATGCTGACACAATTGCAACTGAAGAAGTTGTTGAAGAAACTGTTGTTACAGAGGAAGTAACTACAGCTGTAATTGAAGAAACTACAGCTGAAGCGCCTCTCGCATCTAAAGATTCTTTTCACCAAATTATCAAACAAAAATTTATTGAAGGTGGCCCTGGATTTATGGGGATTGTATTATTATGTTTAATACTAGGATTGGCTTTAGCAATTGAAAGAATCATCTATTTAAACATGGCTACTACTGATACTGATAAATTATTAAATGATGTTGAATCTGCTTTAAACAATGGAGGAGTTGATGCTGCTAAAGAAGTTTGTAGAAATACAAAAGGACCAGTTGCTTCTATCTTTTACCAAGGTTTAGAAAGATCAAATGAAGGAGTTGAAATGGTTGAAAAATCTATCGTTTCTTACGGATCAGTTCAAATGGGACTTTTAGAAAAAGGATTATCTTGGATTTCATTATTTATTGCTCTTGCTCCTATGCTTGGGTTTATGGGTACAGTAATTGGTATGATTGGAGCATTTGATGCTATTGAAGCTGCAGGAGATATTTCTCCATCATTAGTTGCTGGAGGAATTAAAGTTGCCTTATTAACTACTGTATTCGGACTTATTGTAGCAATGATTCTACAAATATTCTATAATTACTTAATTGCAAAAGTTGATTCAATTGTTAACTCAATGGAAGATGCTTCTATCTCTTTAATTGACCTATTGGTTAAAAACAAATAATCATGGAAAGTTTAATTAATATAGGAATCATATTAACCTACCTGATGGTTGCTTTTGCATCCTTAGCAGCTATTGGTTTTGGTATTAAAAAAGTGATGCAAAAAACTAACAATGCTAAAAAGACATTGTATTCTATTGGAGGTCTTTTAGTTATTATACTTATTTCTTACCTTATGTCTTCTGATGAAGTATTAGGTTCGTACGAAAAATATGAAATTACAGCTACAACAGTTAAAATGGTTGGGATGGGATTAACAACATTCTACCTGCTTGTAATTGGTGCAATTGGCGCTGTTTTGTATGCTGAACTATCAAAAGTCTTTGCTAAATAATGGCTAGTTCAAGAAGAGGGTTACCCGAAATTAATGCAGGATCAATGGCAGATATTGCCTTTTTACTGCTTATCTTTTTCTTGGTAACTACAACTATGGATCAGGATACTGGTATTGCCAGAAAGCTACCTCCAATGCCTGAAGAAGAATTGGAAGAAGATGATTCTCAAATTAATGCTAAAAACATTTACACCGTACTTATTAATTCTAATAATCAACTTTTAGTTGAAGGAGAATTAATGGATATTTCCCAATTAAAAGATGGAGCCAAGAAGTTTATCAATAATAATGGTATTGACCCTAACTCATCAGAAAATCCTGAGAAAGCTATTATTTCATTACAGAATGATAGAGGTACTGAGTATATGACTTACATAAGAGTGCAAAATGAATTAGCTGCTGCATATACTGATTTAAGAAATAATGCATCTTTAAACGAATTTGGAGAGAGGTATGCTGATTTAAACAAAAGTCAGACGAAGGAAATAAGGAAAATGTATCCTCAAAAAATATCAGAAGCTGAACCTAAAAATATAGGAGGAGATGAGTAAATTTAGAAAAGACGGGAAAAAAGGAATGCCAGCAATTTCAACTGCTTCCTTGCCAGATATTGTGTTTATGTTACTTTTCTTTTTTATGGTAACTACTGTAATGCGTGAAACAACTTTATTTGTAAGCGTAACTACACCAAAAGCTACTGAGATTAAAAAATTAAAGAAGAAATCATTAGTAAGCTATATTTATATTGGTAGCCCAGTAAGAAGAATGCAATCTTCATACGGTACTGCTGCAAGAATACAACTTAATGATGCTTTTGCATCAGTTGATGAAATACAAGAATTTATTGCTACTGAGCGTGAAGCTAGAGATGAGAAAGAGATTCCTTACATGACAACCTCAATTAAAGCTGATGAGACTGTAAAAATGGGAATTATTACTGATGTAAAACAGGAGCTCAGGAAAGCAAACGCACTTAAAATTAACTATTCTACTAGAAAAGGAACTTACTAAGTTATAAACTATATTTTAGACAACAAAAGAGAGACTGATTTTATCAGTCTTTTTTTATGCTTACAGTTTTATAAAACATAAAGAGCAAAACAACCACAGAAGCAAAAGAGAAAAGAGCCATCATGGAGTCAACCTCTAAATCTGAAAGAACTGAATACACCCCATTATCTAATTTAAAAGTCGGATAAGAAATAATAACTGCCTGAGCATTATTTGTAAAATGAGCTAGTATTGGTAACCACAGACTTCCACTCCAATAAAATAGATATCCTAACAGGACTCCCAAAATAAACCTAGGGAAAAAACCCTGAAAGTGCAAATGTATAGCTGAGAAAAGCACAGCGGTTACAATTATTGCAACATGAGGGCTTGATAACCACTTAGAAAATGATTGCTGCAAATAACCTCTAAAAAGCAATTCCTCACCTATTGCAGGTGCAATTGCTATAACTAAAAGATTAAAGAGTAAATCTCCTAAATGATTCATCTTTAAGAAAGACGCCACTATTTTTTCAGAATCATTCCCTAAGCGTAAAATCCAATCAGGAAAGGGAATGCTCATATTCATTTCTAACAACCAACCAATAAAAGGAGTAATGAGCATCATTATAACTATTACCAAAAATGCAGATTGTCTTTTAAAGTTAAAAAGGAGTTTATAATCAAAATCCGTAAAATAAGCATACAATAAAGTTGGAGTAACAAATAAACCAACCGCACTAAACAGTTGTAATAACTTTAAATAATTAACTGCAACTTGATTACTTAAATCTTTTGACAGTCCAAAATCAGAAAAGAAAAGAACAATTGCAGAACCAACCAAAGTATGTAGTATTACAGATACAAAAATCAATAAAAAAAGAATCCCAATTTTAGTTGCTGATGACTTATCCTTATAAATTCCTTTAAATCCCATTATTGTGTATTTTTGTAAATATTATGGCTGTAAAGATAGGAAATATTGATGTAGGGGAATTCCCTTTATTATTGGCACCAATGGAAGATGTAAGTGACCCTCCTTTTAGGGCATTATGCAAGGAGCATGGAGCTGATGTAATGTTTACTGAATTCATATCATCAGAAGGATTAATAAGACATGCTGATAAAAGCACAATGAAGCTGGATATCTATGATTTTGAACGTCCAATTGGGATCCAAATATTTGGCTACAACATAGAATCAATGCGAGAGGCTGCTGCAATATGTGAAAGGGCAAAGCCAGAATTTATTGATATTAACTATGGTTGCCCAGTAAAAAAAGTAGCCAACAAAGGTGCTGGAGCTGGTATTCTTAAGGACTTGCCAAAAATGGTGGCAATGACCAAAGAAATTGTTGAGGCTACTAATATTCCAGTAACTGTTAAAACTCGCTTAGGTTGGGATGACAATACAAAGTACATAGTTGATGTTGCAGAAAGATTGCAAGATGTAGGAATACAAGCGCTTTCTATACATGGGCGAACACGAAAACAAATGTATAAAGGAGAGGCCGATTGGACCTTGATTGGGGATGTGAAAAATAATCATAGAATGCATATCCCTATCTTTGGAAATGGAGATATTGATAGTCCTGAAAAAGTAGCAATGGTCAAAGATAAATATGGGATAGATGGTGTGATGATTGGGAGAGCAAGCATAGGAAACCCTTGGATATTTAATGAAATAAAACATTACCTGAAATCAGGAGAATATTTAGCTCGCCCAACATTAGAAGATAGAGTAATTGCTTGCAAGCAACACCTAAAACATTCTATTGAGTGGAAAGGGAAAGTATTAGGAATTGCCGAAATGAAACGCCACTATACCAATTACTTTAAAGGAATTCCACACTTTAAGAATTACCGTATAAGCATGGTAACTTCTGATAGCCCAGAAGAAATACATGCTATACTAGACAAAGTTGCAAGAGAGTTTGCAGGAGTTGAGATAAGGTAAGAGAGTTAAAATAACTTCTTAGTCAATATTTTGGCAGGATACCAAGAAGCTAATAATCCGATAAGAATTACAGTAGTACTTACCAGTAAAACATCATTTAGCTTAATAGCAACTGGATAAACATCAACTACAAAGGAGCCATTTCCCATACCAATAAAACCGAAATTCTGTTGTAGAAAAGCGAGTCCCAAACCAACTAAAAGTCCAATAATAGTACCTGCAATAATTGTCAGAACACTTTTATTAAAGAAAATTTGTTGTACTTCATTTCTTGTAACTCCTAAGCTTTTAAAAGTCTGGATATCTTCCTTTTTATCAAGCATCAACATACTTAAAGCTCCAATAATATTGAAGGTAGCAATTATCATAATAAATGCCAAGATTAAAAAGACAGCTAGCTTTTCAGTATTCAATACCTTATACAAGAATTCTTGTTGCTCTAATCTATTCTGAACAATAAAAATATCACCCAATTCTTTTTGTAGTTCTTGCTGCACTGCTAACATCTCATCAGCATTTTTTAGTTTTATTTCTACTGCAGAAATTTTATTTTCTCTATCAGCAAGATTTTGAATAAAAGCCAAAGGGGTAATGATGAACTGTTTATCAATCTCTGCTTGTATACCAAAAACTCCAATAGGCAAAACAATTCCTTGCTTAAAAGCAGTAGTAGGATTTAATAAAGTTTTACTATTTCTATTAGGAACATATACTTGTAACTGCTCAAACATATTCCCAACTCCCATAGAAAGGTAATAAGAGACTCCCCTTCCAATAATAGCAGTATTGATGTTTTCATATTTATTCAAATACTGCCCATATACTAGCAAATTATCAAAATTAGTGAGGGTTAAATAATTTTCATCAACCCCTTTTACAGTAGCTATATATTCTTTCTCTTGATACTTTAGAAGCACTTTTTCCTCCAATACAAATGATGATTTTTCAATTGCATCATTATCTAATACTGATTGTACTTTATTAGGAATAAATACTTTTCCTTCAGCAGAAGTAATTTTTAAATGAGGATCGAATGAATTGTACATACTAAGGATTAAATCCTCAAAACCATTAAAAACCGAAAGGACTAAAATAAGTGCAGCAGTACCAATAGTTACGCCTAGCAAAGAAACCCATGAAATAATATGAACAAAATTGCTGCTTTTCTTAGTAGAAAAATATCGCTTTGCAATAAAAAATGGGAAATTCACTTGTCTTTATTTTTTCAAGAGGTTTTCAATTTCCTCAGCATAAGCTGCTGAATCATCTAAAAAGAACTCCAAAATTGGAACTATCCTTAATTGGTGTCTTACGCTTTCCCCTAGTCTTTTTCTTAGCAAACCGCTATACTCTTTAATAACTTTTAATGCTTCTGCAGGATCGGTAGTTGGAAATATACTGACAAATATATTAGCATTTGCTAAATCAGGTGACATACGCACAATAGTAACACTTACCATGATATTTCCCAAAAAGCCCGCAGCTTCCTTTTGTAAAATAATTGAAAGTTCCTTTTGAATGAGTCTAGCTACTTTTTTTTGTCTTGTTGTTTCCATAAGTGCAAAAATACGGAATATTCCCTACTTTTGCGCTATGCATTATTTCTTAAGAATAGTTAAATATCTAAAACCCTATACACTATTTGCAGTAATGAATATTCTATCGAATATTTTGAGTGTTTTATTTTCATTAGTATCACTTACAATGGTAATCCCATTCTTAGGAATACTATTTGAAACTCAAGAAAAGGTTTACAATCCACCACCACTAAGCCTTAATGCAGATGCCATAAAAGAAAATTTTTATGCGATAATAAGCTCAACAATTGATGAAAAAGGGAAAGTAGAAGCCCTACTTTTTATCTGTATTTTAGTACTATTTACCTTCTTTTTCAGAAATCTGTTTCGCTATTTAGCACTTTTCTTTTTAACTCCCATCAGAAATGGAGTAGTACATGACCTAAGAATGGATTTACACAAAAAATTAATCTCATTGCCCCTACCCTTTTTTACTGAGAAAAGAAAAGGAGATTTAACTGCAAGACTTACATCAGATTTAGTGGAAATTGAATGGAGTATTATGAGTTCATTAGAGATGATTTTTAAAGACCCTTTAAGCATTATCATTTACCTAATAACGCTTATTTTTATAAGCCCTGAACTGACTACTTTTGTAATTATACTTTTCCCTGTAACTGGATTAGTAATTGGAGTAATCGGTAAATCATTAAAAAAGTCATCAGATAAAGGACAAAACAAAATGGGAGATTTACTTTCAATAATAGATGAAAATATATCAGGACTCAGAATCATAAAAGCTTTTAATGCTGAAAAACACATCAACAATAACTTTGAAAAGGATAGTAATGATTACAGAAGTATAATGACTAAACTACTCAGAAAAAAAGATTTGTCTTCTCCAATGAGTGAATTCCTTAGTACCATTGTAATGGTAATAGTTATGTGGTTTGGTGGGCAATTGGTTTTAAGTGATAATGGCTCACTTTCAGCACAAGAATTTATTGGATACATCTTGATTTTCTCTCAGATAATTCCTCCTGCAAAATCATTAACGGGTTCCTATTATCACATACAAAAAGGAAGTGCTTCAGCACAAAGAGTCTATGAAATATTAGATGCTGAAAATGAAATTGCGGATGTAAAAAATCCTAAACAAATAAAGCTACTTAACAATAATATTGAATTCAGAAACTTAACATTTAGTTATGGAAATACTAATGTTTTAAGTGATATCAATTTTAAAATTGGTAAAGGGAAAATGATTGCTTTAGTAGGGCAATCAGGAAGTGGTAAATCTACTTTAGCTGATTTAATAGCTCGATTCTATGATGTTGAAAATGGTGAAATACTCATTGATAACAATAATATTAAAGAAATAGCTCTTGCTGATTTAAGAAGTTTAATGGGAATTGTTAGTCAGGAATCCATACTATTTAACGATACAATTCTTAATAATATCCGATTAGGGAAATTAGATGCCACTGAGGAGGAAGTAATGAAAGCAGCAAAAGTTGCCAATGCACATGACTTTATTTTAGAAACTGAAAATGGGTATATCACTAATATAGGTGATAGAGGAAATAAACTATCAGGAGGGCAAAAACAAAGATTAAGCATTGCAAGAGCAATACTAAAAAACCCTCAGATATTAATCCTAGATGAAGCAACCTCAGCATTAGATACTGAATCGGAAAAACTAGTACAAGAAGCACTAGAAAATTTAATGTATCAAAGAACTTCCTTAGTAATTGCCCATAGATTATCTACCATACAAAATGCTGATGAAATTATTGTTTTGGATGCTGGAAAAATAATTGAGAGAGGAACACATCAAGAATTAATTGCAAAAAATGGCCATTACAAAAAGCTTTCTGATTTGCAGAGTTTTGTTTAATATAAAAAGCTATTATAAGGGTATCTTATCTCGTGTAACTGTTTAATTCTATTGTACATTTCATCTTTCAACTCATCAAAATGAGTTTTATTAAGTGCCGAAATAAACATAGCATTTCCTTCCAATTTCGCCATCCAAGTTTTCTTCAAATCTTCTAATGATAGATTTTCAGAAAGTATAGGAGTCAAATCATCATCTTCCTTTTCAATAAAAGTATAAGCATCAATTTTATTAAAAACTAAAAGTATTGGTTTATTTCCCACTTTAAGTTCAGCCAAAGTTTGGTTGACAACTTCAATATGATCTTCAAAATAAGGACTTGCAATATCAACCAAATGAATTAATAAATCAGCTTCCCTTACTTCATCTAATGTAGATTTAAAACTTTCTACCAATTGATGAGGAAGCTTTCTGATAAACCCAACGGTATCAGTTAAAAGAAAAGGTAAATTTCCAATTACAACTTTACGCACAGTAGTATCAAGGGTAGCAAAAAGTTTATTCTCTGCAAATACTTCTGATTTTGCTAACTTATTCATCAAAGTAGATTTTCCTGCATTAGTATAACCAATAAGAGCTACTCTAATTAAATGTTCACGCCCCTTTCTTCTAGTTGTTGATTGCTTATCAATTTTTACCAACTTCTTTTTTAAAAGAGCTATCTTATCATTAATAATCCTTCTATCTGTTTCAATTTGTGTTTCCCCAGGCCCTCTCATTCCAATTCCTCCTTTTTGTCTTTCAAGGTGAGTCCACATTCTAGTAAGTCTTGGCAATAAATATTGATACTGAGCCAACTCTACTTGAGTACGAGCTTGAGCAGTTTGAGCTCTACTTGCAAAAATATCAAGTATTAAATTACTTCTATCAAGTATCTTAGTTTCCTCCCCAAAAAGCCTTTCAATATTCCTGATTTGTGAAGGATTTAAATCATCATCAAAAATGATGAGTTTAATATCATTTTCCTCACAAAATAATCTTACTTCCTCAATTTTACCCTTCCCTAAAAAAGTTTTATTATCAGGATGTTTAAGTTTTTGTGTGAAATTTCTAACAGGTTCAGCCCCTGCAGTTTTAGCCAAAAAAGCCAATTCATCTAAATACTCGTATGCTTGCTCCTGGGTAACATCAGTAGTTATTAAGCCAATTAGTACGGCTTTTTCCATATTAAATTTAGGATTTAAATGTAAAGACTAAACTATTTATTTAATCTATTAGCTATAAAACTCTTAATAAAAATAATCATTGCTAAAATACTAGTTAGTATCATAATAGAAACCCTAAGAACCCCAAGACTTCTACCCTCTTCAATGGCAGTTAGCAAAGGCTTAGTAGCGTTTCCTAATAGGGCAATTAATGTTAGTAAAACGGCAACATGAGCAATAATTTTGTTCTCATTTTTTATTCCTTTATAGCATAGCAACAAAGTAAATCCTAAAAACAGTGGGATGAGAGCAGTTACTGACTGTTCAGGTTTTTCTAATGTACCTTCGTAAGTCAAATAAGCCCATAATGGCATTAAAATTAAAGTTAACGCATTTAATAAATTCGCTTGATAAGTTTTCATTTTATATTTTTTATAATAGCAAATTAACAAATAATATTCAACATATTTTGGTATTTTCACGGCTTTAATTTTACATTATGAAGACAATTAGAATAGTTGCTCTACTATTTATTACACAGTCAGTTTTGGCGCAAGAGACATTTCCTATAAATGGAGTTTCAAATAATTTTGAACCAATTTATGCATTTACTAATGCACATATAGTTTTAAATCCAACTACTGAAATTCCTAATGGAATTTTACTAATAAAAGGAGATAAAATTATTGCAGTAGATAGTAGTCTTAATATTCCAAAAGGAGCAATTATTAAAGATTTAGCTGGCGATTACATTTACCCTTCATTTATTGATTTGTATTCGGATTACGGATTAAAAGAAGTAAAAAAAGAAAAATACAGTTACCGCCCACAATATGATAGCAAAAAAGCGGGTGCATATCATTGGAATGAAGCGATACACCCAGAGATAAATGCAAGTACAGAATGGAGTAAATACAATTCAGAAGCAAAACCTTATTTAGAAAATGGATTTGGAGCTGTACTTTCGCATGCTAAAGATGGAATAGCAAGAGGTACTGCTACTTTTGTTGCTTTATCAGAAAAAAATGACAATGAGAATATTTTAATTAAAGATGCTGCTGCTTTTTATTCTTTTAAAAAGGGGGTTTCAAGACAAAAAAATCCATCATCTTTAATGGGAAGTATTGCTTTATTGAGGCAAACTTATTTTGATGCTGAGTGGTATGAATTACAAAATTCTCAAACTAATTTATCTTATAATTCTTTTATCAATCAGCAAGAATTACCACAATTTTTTGCAATTAATGATGTGCTAGATTATAATAGGGTTTATAAGATTGCTGAGGAATTTGAAATTGATTACATCCTAAAAGGAAACGGGAAAGAATTCTTGAGAATTGATGAAGTTGCAAATACTGAATTTCCAATAATTATTCCGATTAACTTTCCATCTTCCTATGATGTAAGTAACCCTGAAACTACTGAATGGATAAGTTTGCAAAATCTTAAAGACTGGGAAAGTGCTCCTTACAACCCTGCTATATTAGCTAAAAATGGAATAGAATTTTGCATAACTGCTGCTGATTTAAAAGATTCGAAAAGCTTTTTAAAGAACCTAAGATTAGCAATTACAAAAGGACTTAAAAAAGGTGATGCTCTTGCTTCTTTAACTACTAAACCTGCAACTTTAATTGAAATTAATGATAAAGTTGGAACACTTGCAAGCGGGAAGCTGGCTAACTTTTTTATTGCTTCAAAAGATATTTTTGAAAATGGAATAATTTACGAAAACTGGACTCTAGGAGAAAAGCATATAATAAATAAAAAACAAGAAATAGATGTGAGAGGTTATTACACTTTTATTACTAATGAATTTGAAAATAAATTAGTCGCAATTGAAGGGATAAATGCAAAACCTAAACTGACTTTATTTCATTTAGACTCAATAGCTTTAACAACTTCATTAAGTGGAAATAACATTACTTTCTCAAATACTAACGGAACATTTAGAGCTAGTGGTAAATATAATAATGGGCAAATTATTGGGAATTATCAAGATTCATTAGGAGATTATCACTTATTTAAAATGCAAAGGGATTCTTTATTTGATTGTAAAGAGGATCAATTTGAATTAGTGATTGACAACAATACTCCTTCAGTTTGGTTCCCGAATAAAGCTCATGGTTTTGCAGACAAACCTCAGCATAAAAATGTGCTGTTTAAAAATGCAACTGTTTGGACAAATGAAGAAATTGGAATTTTGCAAAATACTGATGTCGCAATATCAGCAGGAAAAATTATTGATATTGGAACATTATTAAAGCCTAATGATTATTTTTCAGAAGAAGAATACCAAACAATAGATGCATCAAAATATAATTTGACATGTGGGATTATTGATGAGCATTCTCATATTGCCATTAGTAGAGGCGTAAATGAAGGAAGCCAAGCAGTTACTGCCGAGGTAAGTATTGCTGATGTTATTAACCCAAATGACCATAATATTTACAGACAATTAGCAGGAGGAACAGTCGCTTCTCAGTTACTTCATGGATCTGCCAATCCTATTGGAGGACAAGCTGCAATGATAAAATTGAGATGGGGTGCAAATGCAAAAGAAATGAAGATAGCTGGAGCAGATGGTTTTATAAAATTTGCTCTTGGTGAGAATGTAAAACAATCCAACTGGGGTAATTTTGAAAGAATTCGTTTTCCTCAAACAAGAATGGGTGTTGAACAAGTATTTTATGATGCTTTTTACAGAGCAAAAGCATATCAAAAACAGTGGGAAGATTACAACAATCTTAGCCAAAAAGAAAAAAGAAATACCACACCTCCAAGAGAAGATATTGAGCTTAATACTTTAGTTGAAATCTTAAATTCTGAACGATTTGTAACTTGTCATTCTTACATACAATCTGAGATAAATATGCTCATGCATGTTGCCGATTCTATGGGTTTTACCGTAAATACTTTCACTCATATTTTAGAAGGATATAAAGTTGCTGATAAAATGCGAGAACATGCAGCTGGAGGCTCTACTTTTTCTGATTGGTGGGCTTACAAATTTGAAGTAAATGATGCCATACCTTACAATGCAACTCTACTGAATAATGCAGGAGTAATTACTGCAATTAATTCTGATGATGCAGAAATGGGAAGAAGATTAAATCAAGAAGCGGCTAAGGCTGTAAAATATGGAGGAACATCAGAAGAAGACGCTTGGAAAATGGTAACTTTAAATCCTGCCAAATTATTGCATCTTGATACTCATATGGGTTCTATCAAAGTTGGAAATGATGCTGATATAGTCCTTTGGACTGATAATCCTCTATCTATTTATGCTAAGGTTGTTCAAACGTATGTTGATGGGAAACTGTTATTTGATATAGAGGTTGATAAAGAACTTAGAGCTAGAGATAAAGCTGAAAGAATGCGAATCATTAAATTGATGAGTGAAGATAAGAATGGAGGGAAGAAAAGAAAACCTCATCCAACTAAAGAAATATTATATCATTGCGATACCGAACATGAAGAATAGAATACTAAAATTAGCTTTTGCTTTATTGATTACAGTAAGTGCAGGCGCACAAAAACCAACTCTTTTTCTTGGAGCAAAAGCACACCTTGGAAATGGAACAGTAATTGAGAATTCTGCAATTAGCATACAAAATGGAAAATTCCAATTGATTGCTGATGCTTCAGTCATCCGAATTGATCCATCAGCTTTTGACACTATTTACCGGCTAAATGGGATGCATATGTATCCTTCTTTTATAGTTCCCAACACAACTTTAGGTATTACTGAAATTGATGCTGTTAGAGCATCACATGATTATTCTGAAACTGGAGGTTTCAACCCAAATATTCGAACTCTTATTGCTTACAATTCTGACTCTAAAGTTACTAAAACAGTAATGGCAAATGGGGTGCTTATCGCTCAAGTTACTCCAAGAGGAGGTCGGATTTCAGGACAATCATCAGTTATGCATTTGGATGGATGGAATTGGGAAGATGCGGCTTTAAGGATTGATGATGGAATCCATCTGAATTGGCCTGCTTCTTATTATAATACGGGTTGGTGGGCTGAACCTGGAGAGTCCAAACAAAATAAAGATTATCAAAATAGAGTAAACGAGATTGAAACTTTCTTAACCAAAGCTAGTGCTTATACTAAAAGCTCTAACCTTATGGACTTAAAAATGGAAAGTATGCGTAACTTATTTGATGGAGGAAAAACGCTTTATATACATGCTGATAATGCAAGTGATATGCGTGATGCAATAGAGTTAAGCAATAAACTACATCTAAAAAAACTAGTAATAGTTGGCGCTGAAGAAGCTTTAAAAATTACTGATTTGCTGCTCGAAAATAACATCTCACTAATATTAAATAGAGTTCACAGGCTACCAAAATCACAAGATAGCCCAGTTGATGAGCCTTTTACACAAGTTAAAAAACTACATGATGCTGGAGTTCATTTCTGCCTTAGTTATGAAGGAGAGATGGAGGCAATGGGCGCAAGGAATCTTTCTTTTACTGCAGGTACAACTGTGGCTTTTGATATGGATTACGAACAAGCAGTAAAAAGTATAACATTAAATACTGCTGAAATTCTTGGAGTTGCTGATAAAGTTGGTTCTATAGAAAAAGGGAAAAATGCAACATTTTTTATAAGTATTGGTGATGCTCTTGATATGCGAACTAATGATGTAACGAAAGCTTATATCAATGGAGTTGCAATTGATTTAAACAACCACCAAAAGGAGCTATTTGAGAAGTATAAGAACCGTTAAGATTCCCAAATCAATTTCTTACCAAAGCCTAAGCGATTGTGTGTCATTTTAGCAAAAGTAAGTTCCATTTCCCAAAGGTGAGTTTCCATAATTCTAGCATAAGGGTATGCTTTTACATATTGCTCTTTTGCAATTTTCAGCTGATTACCTTTCAATTCTTTTATTTTGCCTAATAATTGCACCCCTTGTATTTTGCTAATTTCTTTAGTCTCTAAAGCAATAGTGCCTGCCACATTAGGATTTGCTATAAAATCTTGTGCATGCTTGGTTTTAGTATCAGATGAAAAAATCAAGGAATTATTTTCTTGATTAAAAACATAATAGACATTGCAACAGTAAACCAGATTATCCTTACTTGTAGCTAAAGTTAAAAGATAATGTTTATTAATAAACTGAACTATTGCTTTATCCATTAGTATCCTATCTTACCTCTTACTCTATTTAAAACTTCAGTAGCAATAACTTTTGCTTTTTCAGCACCTTTTACAAGTTCATTATCAATGATATTTTTATTCTCCATTAAGTGATTGAACTTTTCTCTTTCTGTTTTATACTTATCGCAAATCAATTCAAAAAGCTCTTGTTTTGCATGTCCGTAACCAAAATTACCAGCAGCATATTTTGTTTTTAATTCTGAATTTTGCTTATCCGTCCCTAAAAGCTTAAATAGTTTAAAAACATTACAGCTTTCAGCATCTTTTGGGTCTTCAATTGGAGTACTATCAGTTTTAATTCCCATTATTTGCTTCCTCAGTTTTTTATCCGAAAGAAAAATATCAATGAAATTATTATAAGATTTACTCATTTTTTGCCCATCAGTTCCTGGCACCATCATCACCCTTTCCTCTAACTTAGTTTCAGGCAATACAAATGAATTTGGGTATTTATTATTAAACCTTGAAGCTATATCTCTTGTGATTTCTATGTGCTGAACTTGGTCCTTCCCTACCGGAACAATATTAGCATCATACAATAAAATATCAGCCGCCATAAGAACAGGATAAGTAAAAAGTCCTGTATTTACATCTGAAAGTCTATCCGATTTATCCTTAAAAGAATGAGCTAATTGCAGCCTTTGATAAGGAGCAAAGCAATTCAAATACCAAGTCAATTCACAAACCTGCGCTACATCCGATTGTCTATAAAATAAGTTTTTTTCAGTATCAAAACCAAAAGCCAGCCAAGCAGCAGCAGTTGCATAAGTATTTTCTTTTAATTGTTTTGCATCTCTAATTGTGGTAAACGAGTGCAAATCAGCAATAAAAAATAAACTTTCATTTTTTTTATCTTTTGAAAGTTCAATTGCTGGGACTATTGCTCCTAGTAAGTTTCCTAGGTGTGGAGTACCTGTGCTCTGAATTCCTGTAAGTATTCTTGCCATTTATCTTAAAATTTGATGTTGTAAAAATAGGATTTTTATCTTTGCTGAATGAAATGGGTAGGATATCTTTTTAGTTCACTTTGGCGATTATGGTTTTTAATCATATTTCTGTTGGTATTTATACTATTCATGCCCGCCTTATTTTTCTTTACTGCAATAATTAAAAATGAAATTGTAGTAGCTAATCTTACTCGATATTGGTCAAAACTAACAATAAATCTTTCTTTTATTTTTCCAAAAATTGAATGGGAAGAAAAACTATCAAAAAAAGAACAATATATTTTCTGTCCTAATCATGTGTCTACTTTAGATGTGCCGTTCATATTAGCTGTACTCCCTATCCCTTTGCAGTACATAGGGAAAGCTGAAATTGCTAAAATTCCTTTATTTGGGTACTTCTACAAAGAGAATTCTGTTATTGTTGATAGGGCTAACAGAAAAGATGCTTATAGTGCCTTTTTAAAGGCTGGAAAAAAATTAAAAACAGGAATAAATATGTGCATTTTTCCTGAAGGAGGGATTCCTAAGGAAGATGTATTCTTAAAGAAATTTAAAAATGGGTCTTTTCGCTTGGCAATTGAACAAAATGTTAAAATAGTACCCATTACTCTTGCTGATAATAAAAGTATGTTTCCTAGTGACTATTTTAAAGGACGACCAGGAATTGCACGTGTAAAAGTGCATAAAGCTATTGACCCAAATAGTCTAGCAGAAAAAAGCATTAAAAATTTGAATACCTCAGTTTACAACACTATTTTTGAGCAATTAAAAAAATATGAAAAATAAAATTACTGTTGACGATAAGTTAATAGCTCATTTATCAAGATTAGCAAAACTAAAATTTGATAAAGAATCTTCAGAAAGGATGAAGTCAGATTTAAAAACTATACTTGGTTTTGTTGATAGATTGTCAAAAGTAGATACTGAAGGAATAGAGCCTTTAGTCTACATGAGTGAAGAAGTAAATGTATTGCGTGCTGATGAAATTTCTAATGAAGTATCACAGGAAAATGCCCTTAAAAATGCTCCTCAAAAAGATTCAGATTACTTT
>CAJQLK010000106.1 GCA_905479165.1 uncultured Flavobacteriales bacterium
ACAATAACAAACAAAGTGTTATCATACCAATTCTCATCTTTAACACTTTTCATAAAATTACCCAAACATTTATCGGTATAAGCAACTGAATTTACATATTCATCGTGTTTACTATTGAAAGATAGTTTATGCTCATCAGGAAAATCATAAGGAGAATGAGAGCTAATTGTGAAAAGTGCACTCATAAATGGTTGAGGTAATTCATTCAATTCATCTTTAAATTGAGTAAACATATATTCATCATGCACCCCCAAACTTCCTGATGGCAAATGCTTAAAATCAGCACCCTCTTTTACTTTATCAAATCCTTGGGAAAGCAAATACCCTTTAATATTCCCATAGGTTAGTTGTCCACCAAAAAAATAAGATGAATGATAATCAGTTAAGGATTTATTCAATGACGGTAACTTTCTAGCTTTATCTGTTTGATTAATAATATATGCATGCGGCAATACTGGAAAAGAAGAAAAAATAGAACTCATTCCTTGGTCAGAAGTCCAACCATTAGAATAAAAGTTAGAAAAAAGTAAACCCTCTTTTTCAAGTGCTTTAAAGTTAGGAGTAATTCCTTTAAGTCCACCTAAACTTTCAACGTTATCGGCTGACCAACTTTCAAGTAGGATAAAAACAATATTTGGTGTTTTAGTATTTAAAACATAAGTTGTAGAATCGCTTTCATTTTTTATGCTATTCATAAATTCATCTACTTTTTCTTGAGAGTGTTTTTTATAAGGATTGCCTTTAAAATTGCTTTTATTCTTAAGGATGTTCTGCAATAAATTCCAATTCGGATTTACAGACACATCGTTTACAATTATATTTTTTGAAAAATAAGCATCACTCAAATTTATTGGTATTTCTTGCCAGCCTCCCCGTACAATTAAAAGTAAAATACCTAAAACAAATGGTAGTTTTAATAATTTGTACGCAAACTGCTTTACATTATATTTTGTTGCAATAAAATACTGATGTACATAAACCGAATAAATTTTAACAAAAACTACTGCAATTAAAAGTGCAATAAGCATTATAACGTAGTTTGCAATAGAGCCAGTAGCAAAAACTTCTGATGGATTTGCAAAATGACTCAAAGCAGTGAAATTAAGTTTCGTGCCCCACTCAGCATAAAGCGAGATTTCTCCACCTATTATCAGAGCAGAAACCACTATAAAGAAAGCATTTATCCAATAAATGATACCACTAATAAAAGTATTGATCCTTTTGCTTGCCGCTAAAGAATTAAGAAATAAAAACAAAACAATTACTACTGATAAGTATCCAATAAACGAAATATCTAATCCAAATGATTTTGGGAGAATCTGAAGTAATTCATTTAAAGAAACTTTAGAGAATTCCTCTAAATAATTAGCAATAAAAAACAAACGATTTACAAAAAAGTAAAACAACCAAAAAGAAAATAACTTTATGAAGTATTTTAAATTATTCATCAGCAAAAATCTCATTAATATTTCCATAAGAATTTTCTAATCTTGTTGAAACATCTTCTTTACTTACCCATTCTACTTTTGTAATTCCTTCTTCTAATTGTGGAATTAAATTAGCAGTGAAATTAGTTTTCATTTTAAACCAATAAGTTCTTTTAAGTATCGGAACTCCACTCATTTCATATGTATGATAAGTATCTTTTAAGGTTTTAATAATTACTAAATTATCAACTCCACATTCCTCCATAACTTCACGAATTGCGCATTGATTTATATTTTCACCAACCTCCAATTTCCCTTTTGGTAAATCCCATTTATCATTTCTAAAAATCATAAGAATTTGATTTTTAATATTATATACCAATCCACCTGCTGCCTCAATTAAGGTATAATCAGAACAAAATTCTTTCCAATTATCTGTTATAATTTTAGGTTCGTTATTTATGTAAACTTTATATTTTTGCATTATGATATATGATATTGACATTGCTAAACAAGTAGCAAAATCGTTACTGCAAATAAACGCAATTATTTTACAACCTAACAATCCTTTTAAATGGGCTGCAGGTTGGAATTCTCCAATCTATTGTGATAACAGAAAAACACTTTCTTACCCTCAGATTAGAACGAATATTAAGCAAGGGTTAGCTGCAATTGTGAAAAACCATTACAAAGGAGCGAATGTAATAGCTGGCGTTGCTACTGCGGGAATTCCTCATGGAGCATTAGTTGCTGAGGAGTTAGGATTACCGTTTATATATGTAAGGTCAAAAGCAAAAGATCACGGAAAACAAAATCAAATTGAAGGGTTTTTTGAAGAAGGACAATCAGTAATACTAGTTGAAGATTTAATTAGTAGCGGTAAAAGTAGTCTTGATTCTGCTCAAGTTTTAAAAGATGCTGGAATGAATGTCAAAGGTATAGTTTCCATATTTACTTATGGATTTGATGCTGCAGCTGAAAACTTTAAAAATGCAGAATGCGAATATGTGTCATTATGTGATTACAGCACTTTATTGCCAATAGCAAAAGAGCAACAATATGTTGAAGAATCTGATTTAACTGTACTTAATAAGTGGAGAGATAACCCTGCAATCTGGAAAAAATAAATTATGGCTATATTCAAATCACCTGAAGTAATAGTAAACAGAACTGCTGAGGATTTTTTTACAAAAATTGGAGACTTAAACAATTTAAAAGAAATAATACCTTCACAAATTGAAGATTTTGAAAGCACAGCTACTACTTGTTCTTTTAAAATGAAAGGAATGCCAAAATTATATTTAGAAATTGGAGAAAAAATTGAGCATTCTAAAATATCATTAACTGCAAAGGACAGTCAAGTTCCATTTTCATTAGATTGCTTTATTACTGAAAAAGGGGAGCAATGCCAAGCAAGATTAGAAATTAATGCTGAACTGAACATGATGATGAAAATGATGGTTGAAAAACCTCTTACTCAGTTTTTAGATGTTTTAGCAAGTAAAATGCAGAATTTCTAAAACAGCATTTTAACTTCTTGTAAATTAAATTCTTTTAAGCAGTCTTTAGTTTCAATTTGCAACAAACCACTTTTAGTTACTCCTCTAATAATTCCCATAAATTTTTGATTACTACTTTCAAAAGTTGCAACTTTATCTTTCTGAAATAAATTTGACAGATACTCCTCCTTTAAATTAGAATTTAACCTGTAACTTTCCAATCTAAGTTGCAGTGCATTAAGCAAACTATCTTTAACATCTGCAATGTTTATTACTGCACCTAATTCCTTTTGAATTGATGTAGCTGAAGGGTAAAAATTAGTAAACTCAATCTGATTTATATTTAACCCAATTCCAATTACAGTATGAGTTATTCTGTTTCTAGAAATTAAATTTTGTATCAGAATTCCAGCAATTTTACATTTGTTAACCAAAATATCATTTGGCCATTTTATTTGAGAATCTATATCATAACTTTTTAAACAATCCATTGCCGCAATCGAAGATAAAATATTTAAATCAAACTGATTATCAATAGAAATATTTGACTCAATTACAGCTGATAACAATAAGTTTTCACCTCTATTACTCTCCCATTCTTTCCCTCTTTGTCCCTTACCTCCAGTTTGAAAATCAGCAGTAACAACCAATCCCTCTTTAAAAACAGCTGTACTCTTAAGCTCTAATGCATAAGAATTTGTTGAACCTCCCTGCTTTAAAATTATGTTATTATCAGTAAACAAATCAGTAAAAATTAATCAGAATTTATTAGTTTAAAAAATGTATTTTTGCAATCGCAAATTTAAAAATATATATGGCTAAAAAAATTGATGCAACAAATATTCTGTTAGAGAACATAATTAACGCAATTCAGGATGTTAAAGGTAAAGAGATTATCTCATTAGATTTAAGAAAAATTGATTCAGCTATCTGCAAATATTTTGTGATTTGCACAGGCACGTCTAACACGCATGTAAATTCTATTGAAAGTAATATAAAAAAAACGATTTCAAGAGATATAGGTGAAAAACCACTACATATTGAAGGAAACAATGTTGGAGAGTGGGTTTTAATGGATTACTCTGATATTATTGTGCATGTTTTTCAGGAAAAAACAAGAGCATTTTACAACATCGAGGATTTTTGGGGAGATGCCAAATTTAAAAATTATAAATCGGAAGAATAAACTATGAGTGATAAAAAGAAAACAAATTTACCTGGAGGATTAAAAGGGTTTAAATTCAAAATATATTGGATTTATGCCTTAATTTTTGTATTTTTCATTGGCTTGAACTTTATGGGAACTGAAGTTACCAAACCAACAAATTGGCAAGAATTCAATCAGAATATGCTACAAAACCAAAAGGTTGAAAAAGTAGTAATTGTAAATAAAGAAAAGGCCTACATTTATATTAAAAAGGAATTTCTATATGAAGAACAATTTAAAGACGTAAGTAAAAAAACATTTGGTGATGCGCTAAATCTAGGACCTCACTACTATTTTGAAATAGGATCAGTTGAAACCTTTAGCAACAACCTAAAAGAAGCACAAATTACATTTGATAATGAAGAAAAGATATCGCCATTTTATGAAACTAGAAAAGATGTATTTGGAGATATTTTAGGCTGGATTTTACCTTTAGCTTTCTTTATTTTTATTTGGCTTTTTATTATGAAAAGAATGGGCGGAGGTGCTGGAGGTGGCGGAGGCCAAATATTTAACATTGGTAAAACAAAAGGCAAATTAGTTGATAAAGCAGATATTAAAGTTTCATTTAAAGATGTTGCAGGTTTAGAAGGAGCAAAAGAAGAAATCACTGAAATAGTTGACTTTTTAAAATCACCTGAAAAATACACCAAACTTGGAGGTAAAATACCTAAAGGAGCATTATTAATAGGCCCACCAGGAACTGGTAAAACTTTACTTGCCAAAGCTGTTGCTGGAGAAGCTAAAGTTCCTTTCTTCTCATTATCTGGTTCTGACTTTGTAGAAATGTTTGTAGGTGTTGGAGCAAGCCGTGTTCGTGATTTGTTCAAGCAAGCTAAAGAAAAATCACCTGCTATTATCTTTATTGATGAGATTGATGCAATTGGAAGAGCTAGAGGTAAAAATGCTATGACGGGCAGTAATGACGAGAGAGAAAACACTCTTAATCAGCTACTTACTGAAATGGATGGATTTGGGACTAACTCTGGAGTAATTGTAATGGCTGCAACAAATAGAGCTGATGTACTTGATAAAGCACTTACAAGAGCTGGAAGGTTTGATAGACAAATATTTGTTGATTTACCTGATTTATTAGAGCGTAAAGCAATTTTTGAAGTCCACTTAAAACCTATCAAACTCTCGGAGAGTATGGATATTAATTTCTTAGCAAGACAAACACCCGGATTTAGTGGTGCTGATATTGCTAATGTTTGTAATGAAGCGGCACTTATTGCTGCAAGAAAAACAAAGAAAAAAGTGGAAAAACAAGACTTCTTAGATGCTGTGGATAGAATCATTGGAGGATTGGAAAAGAAATCAAAAATTATTTCTCCTAACGAAAAGAAAACAATTGCATACCATGAAGCAGGACATGCAACAGTAAGTTGGATGTTAGAGTATGCTTCTCCCCTAGTAAAAGTAACTATTGTTCCTAGAGGAAAATCATTAGGAGCTGCCTGGTACTTACCAGAAGAAAGACAATTAACAACTACTGCACAAATGCTTGATGAAATTTGTGCTGCTATGGGAGGGAGAGCTGCTGAAGAAGTTTTCTTTGGCAGAATTTCAACTGGTGCTCTATCTGACCTTGAAAAAGTAACAAAAATGGCATACGCTATGGTAAGTATGTATGGATTAAGTAATGAAGTAGGAAATATCTCTTATTACGATTCTTCAGGGCAACAATCTGGATTTACTAAACCATATTCTGAGGAAAGAGCTCAGCTAATTGACAAAGAAGTAAGTAGAATATTAGAAGAGGAATATACTAGAGCTAAAGAAGTACTAACTAGCAATAAAGATAAAGTTGAAAAACTTGGTGCTGAATTATTAGAAAAGGAAGTGATCTTTAAATCTGATTTAGAAACTATATTTGGAGCTAGAAAATGGAAATCATATGAGGAAGAACAACTAATAAAATTAGATAATAAAAAAGCTGAATCTGACAAAAAAGCTAAAAAGGAAGTTGCATTAGAAAAGAAAGAGAATACAACTGAGGTTAAAGAAGAATAAGATGATAAAGATTCTTACCACTAATAATCCTAATAAAGCTGAAATAACAAAACAAATGTTAGAAGAAAACAATATTAATGTTGTACTACTAAATAAGCAAGATTCATCATATAATATGTTCGGCGCAATTGAATTGTTTGTTCCTGAAAGCCAAGAAGATAATGCAACTGCTATACTTAAAGATATAGAAGATGAACGAAACGCTTAAAAGAGCACTTTCTGGAGTAGTTTATGTCGCTATTATGTGGTTAGGCACTTCCTATTCTGAAGCTACTTTTAGTTTGCTTTTTGCTGTTTTAGGAATTGTTTCTATCTATGAAATGTGGAAACTCAGAAAAGGAAAAACTAAGGCTCTTGCTTTCCTTTATGTACTTATTCCTTTCTTTACAATTCAGTTATTTAGAATGACGGATCATGCCTACCCCAACTCCCCTTTTGATCCAACACTTATCCTTTTAATGTTTGTACTTACTTGGACATTCGATACCTTTGCTTACCTATTTGGTGTAAGATTTGGAAAAACAAAAATTATGCCTTCAGTTTCCCCAAAAAAATCATGGGAAGGTTTTGCAGGTGGATTTTTTTTTACAGTTATAGTTACTTTAATTACTACTCAATATTTTCTAGTTGTAGAAAATAGTATTGCTTTGGCAATAAGCCTATTTCTACCGTTCACTGCTACTCTTGGAGATTTTGTAGAATCACATTACAAAAGACAAGCAGGCGTAAAAGATTCTGGGAATTTTATTCCAGGACATGGAGGAATGCTCGACAGAATGGATGCTTTTATGATTACCATTCCAGTATTATATATTTACTTAATTATCATTTAACATGAAATTACACAAAGAAGGAAACGCAACTCTAACTATTGAGATTTTAGCTTTTAGTTTATTAAACTATTTAGCCTATTCATATGCAACTGAGTATGTAGCTTGTTTTACAACTGCAATCACAGGGTTTTTATTCATTATGACCTTAAACTTTTTTCGTATTCCAAAGCGTGAGTTCGAAAGAAAAGAAGGAATAGTTTACGCTCCTTGTGATGGTAAAGTAGTGGTTATTGAAGAAACTGAAGAAACTGAGTTCTATAAAGACAAAAGAATACAAGTAAGTATTTTTATGTCGCCTTTAAATGTACATAACCAAGTATACCCTATTAGTGGGCAGGTTAAGTACACAAAATACCATCCTGGTAAATTTTTAGTTGCTTGGCACCCTAAGGCATCAACTAATAATGAAAGGAGTACTGTAGTAGTTGAAAATGATAAAATCTCTATTCTTTTTAGACAAATTGCAGGTGCAGTTGCTCGAAGAATTATGACTTACTCAAAAGAAAATGACAGAGCAAATGTAGCTGATGAATTCGGATTTATTAAGTTTGGATCGAGAGTAGATTTATTCTTCCCAATAGGAACAAAAATAAACACACAATTAGAAGAAAAAGTAACTGGAGGACAAAGTGTAATTGCTATTTATTAATTAAAGAGATATCTTTTCAACTATTTTACTATATTTGCCTTATATAATTTAAAAAAAAAAAAAATGAAAAAAATATCAATCTTACTTTTAGCTGTATTCTTTATTGGAATCGCTAATATAAACGCTCAATCTGACGCAACTACTGAAACAGTAGTAGTAACAGAAGAAGTAAAAACTTGTGCTAAATCAGGGAAAGTTTGTAATGCAACTTGTGAAAATAAGAAAAACGGCAGTTGTTGTAAAGGTGAGAAGAAAAAATCTTGTTCTAAATCAGAAAAAGGTGAGTTTGATTACGGAACAACTAATAATTACTCTGGCAAGAAATCTTCTTGTAGTAAAAAATCTAAGAAAAGTTGTAAAAAAAGTTGTCCTAAAAAGGTTTTAAAAAGTGATGAAAATCTTAGTGACATTCCTCCTCCACCTAAGGAAGATAATTCTTCAAAAGAATAATTAAATATTAACATTATAAAAGCCACACAATCGTGTGGCTTTTTTTATACCACAACTATGGAATTCTTACCAGAAAATATTGAAAACTATTCAGTAAGCCATACTGAACAAGAACCAAAACTACTAGCAGAACTAAATAGAGAAACTTGGGCTAATGTAATGAAACCCAGAATGCTTTCTGGACATTTGCAAGGAAGAGCTTTATCTATGTTCAGCAAAATGATTAACCCAACTAATATTATTGAAATTGGCACTTACACAGGTTACAGTGCTCTTTGTATGGCTGAAGGGTTACAAAGTAACGGAACTCTTCACACACTAGATATAAATCAAGAATATACTTCAGTTGCAGATCGATACTTTAAGCATTCTGACTATTCAAATAATATCAAACAACACATTGGTAATGCTTTAAACATCATCCCAACTTTTGAATGTAATTTCCAACTGGCTTTTATTGATGCTGATAAAGAAAATTACTCTGCTTATTTTGATTTGCTAATTGAAAAAATAGATATTGGTGGTTATATTATTGCTGACAATGTGCTTTGGAGCGGGAAAATTACCAATGAAAAAATGGATACAGAAACTTTAGCTTTAGATGAGTACAACAAAAAAACTTTAGCTGAAACTAGAGTAGAAAATATACTCTTACCTGTAAGAGATGGCTTAATGATAAGTAGAAAAATCAAATAACAAAATGACTTTAAAACATATAGCCTTTTTTTTAAAACTATATTTTTGTTAAAACTTTACTGATGATAAATTTCGAGAATATAAAAGTTGCTTTTGCTGATAAATCTGATAAGGATTTAAGCAGAGCCTATCTCCTATTTCAAACAATTAGCAACCCAGTTATTTCCAATACACTTACTGCATTTATAAAAGTAGCTATGTGGTTGCATTTACCAATTAGTTGGGCAATAAAAGCAACTGTTTACAAACATTTTTGTGGTGGGACAACTATAGAAAATAGTCAAGTAACAATAGACAAACTTTGGGCATCACATATAGGAACTATTCTTGATTTTTCTGCTGAGGGAAAAGAAAATGAAGAAGACTTTAACCTTGCAATGAATGAGACTATAGCTTCAATACAAAAAGCAAAATCAGAAAGTTCAATACCTTTTTCAGTTTTTAAACCTACAGGTTTAGCTCGTTTTGCTCTCTTAGAAAAAATTAGCAACAACTCTAATCTTACAAAAGAAGAAGAAATTGAAAAAACTACCTTTGAAGATAGAATTGAAAATATCTGCCAAACTGCAAGCGACAATAAAGTACCTTTATTTATTGATGCTGAAGAAAGTTGGATACAAGGTGCAATAGATGATATTGCAATAAAAATGATGCAAAAATTCAATAAAAATGAAGCTTGGATTTATAATACTTTACAGCTTTACAGAAATGATAGAGTTGATCATTTAGAAATGCTCTTCAAACTAGCAGCAGAAGAAAAATTCTTTGTAGGACTAAAGCTTGTAAGGGGTGCTTACCATGAACAAGAAATTGAAAGAGCAAAAGAAAAAGGATATAATTGCCCAGTACATACTATTAAAGAAAATACTGATATTGATTACAACAAAGCGCTTACGATTTGTATTGAAAATATTGATTTTGTATCAGTTTGTGCAGGAACACATAATGAAGAAAGTTCAGCTCTTTTGGTGGAACTACTTAACAAACACAACATCTCAAAAGATGATAAGAGAGTGTATTTCTCTCAACTATTAGGAATGAGTGACCATATCTCATATAATGCTGCTAAAGAAGGTTTTAATGTAGTAAAATATGTTCCTTACGGGCCAGTAAAAGATGTCCTTCCTTATCTAATAAGACGAGCAGAAGAAAATACTTCTATTGCAGGGCAAATGGGGCGTGAACTTACAAATATCATTGAAGAGAAAAAAAGGAGGAGAAACGATTAAAAATTACAAACTTCCTCGTCATTATTAGCTTTAAAACTCATCACTTTTACGCTTTTATCATCATAATAACAAAGCTCAAAAGTAACTGCTAAATTAAATCCTTTTACTGAGTTTTCAATTACATAATATTGGCAAGGCTCTCCACCTTCCTCTGATAAATCAAAATTCACTTTTCCATCTTCTAATACAGTAAGTACATCTTCTTTTGTAATATTATAATAAACTAATTGACACTCAGCCTGAGTAGTAAAATCAGTTGCTATTGCAATTATATTGCCAGCAGTATCAGTAGTATTAGGATATAGATGTGTAATTACTCTCTTGTCCATATCAAAGTAATCCATGTATGCATAAAAGGTGTTTTTTAATCTGTTTTCTGGCCCCATTGAAAGGAAGAACATACTTATTAATACTCCAGATCCAAAAAATAAAAGTCTTCGTTTCATAGTGCTATCTTGTTGCCATTATTAGTTCTAAATCCTTAAACGGAATTTTAAAATTCCTACTTAAAACTTCATTTGTGTTACTCCCTTTGTAAGCATAAATACCATTTCGCAAACATTCATGTTTTCTTATAGTATTTTCTACTCCACCTTCTTCTGATATTCTAAGTAAAATAGGAGTTAAAATATTACTAATTGCCATTGATGCTGTTCGAGAAACTCTTGATGCAATATTTGGCACACAATAATGAACAACATCATGCTTTATAAAAGTAGGTTTTTTATGAGTAGTAACCTCAGAAGTTTCAAAACTACCTCCTTGATCAATACTTACATCAATTACAACAGCTCCTTTTTTCATCTGTTGAACCATTTCTTCACTTACAATACAAGGCACTCTTCCATCTCCAATTCGCAATGCTGATATAACAACATCTGCTCTTCTCAAAGCTTTCATTAAAGCCTTTGGCTGAATTGAAGATGTACTCACTCTCTGATTAATATTATTTTGCAACCTTCTTAATTTTGAAACTGAATTATCAAAAACTATAACTGATGAACCTAGTCCCATTGCAGTTCTACAAGCATATTCACCAACAGTTCCTGCTCCTATTACAACAACATTTGTAGGTATTATCCCTGAAATTCCTCCAAGCATCAATCCTTTTCCATTATTTACATTAGATAAATACTCGCCTGCAATTAATAATGAAGTGCTACCGGCAATTTCACTCATACTCCTTACAATAGGCAATTTATCTTGCTTATCTTTAATAAACTCAAAACCAAAAGCTGTAATAATTTTTTTATTTAGCGTTTGAAAATATTCTGCTGTTTGAGTACTCATTTGAACTGCAGAAATTAATACCTGACCTTTGTGCATCAGTTCTAATTCTGATTTTGTAGGAGGTTCAATCTTAAGAATAAACAATGCCTTAAAAACATCATCTTTGGAGTAAACAATGTCTGCTCCTTTATCAGCATATTGTTTGTCAGAAAAATTTGCTGCTTCTCCAGCTCCTTTTTCAATAATTATACTGTGTCCGTTAGCTACTAATAAACCGACAGAATCAGGAGTTAAACTTACTCGGTTTTCTTGAAATGATGATTCCTTTGGAATACCAATTTGGAGTTGCTTAAAGTTTGGTTTAACCTCTAGCATTTCTTCTTTTGGCATCAAACCAAACGAACTGAATATTTTTTCTTTTGCCATAACTAAATTAATACATTAATTACTCTCTTATTTTCAATAAGATTCATCTTTACAACTATCATATCATCTCCTATCAAGTTAGGAATTTTCTCAGGCCATTCAATAAAACAATAAGCATCACTAAAAAAATATTCTTCATACCCCATATCAAATGCCTCTTGTTCATCTTCTAATCTGTAAAAATCAAAATGATAAATTTTACAATTTTCTTTTGTTAGATATTCATTAACAATTGAAAAAGTAGGACTACTTACAACATCTATCACACCTAACTGCAAAGATAGTTCTTTTATTAGAGTTGTTTTTCCAACTCCCATTTCAGCATAAAAAACAAACTTCTTATGAAGTGAAGTTCGTTTCAGAAATTCTTTTGCAATGATAGGAAGTTGTTCTAAATTATCAATAATAAGTGTAAAACTCATAATTTAGTTTTTAAAGTAATTATGGGAATTATCATTTCTTCCATTGAAACTCCACCATGCTGATAAGTATTTTTATAAAACTTAACAAATTGATTGTAATTATTTTGATATACAAAATACATATCCTCTTTTGCAAAAATATATTTACTACTTACATTTTGGATTGGTAAATAAAAATCCAATGGTTTTTCCATCTCAAAAACATCAGATTTCTTATAATTTAAATTTCTTCCTTGCTTGTACCTTAAATTAGCATTTACATTTCTATCGCCAATAACTTTGGTAGGTTTATTTACATTTATTGTCCCATGATCAGTAGTGATAATTAAATTCGCATCTTGCTTGGCAATCTGTTTTAAAATATCTTTTAATGGAGAATGATCAAACCATGAAGCGGTTAGAGAACGATAAGCAGCATCATCATCAGCTAATTCTTTTATTACCTTCATGTCAGTACGAGCATGAGATAACATATCCACAAAATTATAAACTATCACATTTAATGAATTAGTTTTCATATTTGGAATTTTATTCACTACTTTTCTTCCAAAATCAAGATTTGTTATTTTTGTATAAGATGATTTTGATGATCCTTTTCCTAGTCTCTGCAGATTGTCTAAAAGAAATTCCTCTTCAAACATATTTTTCCCGCCTTCATCTTCATCATTCTTCCACATATCAGTAAACCTTTTCTGAATTTCAGATGGTAACATTCCACAAAATATAGTGTTACGAGCATATTGAGTTGCAGTAGGTAAAATACTAGTATACATCTCATCTTTTAAAACTTCAAAATCTTTTAATATCGAAGGTTCAATGATTTTCCATTGATCGTATCTTAAATTATCAATCAGAATCATATAAGTAGGTTTTTTATCACTCATTAATGGTACAACTTTATTTTTGATAATATGATGTGACATTAAAGGAGCATCATTTCCTTGTATCCAGTCTTTATAATTTTGTTTTACAAACTTAAAAAACTGAGAATTTGCTTCAGCTTTCTGCATTTCAAGAATTAGTTCTACACTATTATCACCTGATTTTTGCAACTCCAATTCCCAAAAAGTAAGTTTCTTAAAAATATCATACCACTCTTCTTTGTTAAGGCATGATGATAATTTCATGCTAATATTTCTAAACTCTTGCTGATAATTTCTTGTGGTTTTCTCTTCAACCAACCTACTAGAATCAATATTCTTTTTAATTGCTAATAATATCTGATTTGGATTTACTGGTTTAATTAAATAATCTGCAATTTTTGAGCCAATCGCCTCTTCCATTATACTCTCTTCCTCACTTTTTGTAATCATAATTACAGGAATATTTGCATGTTTTTCTTTAATTATATTTAGAGTTTCTAAGCCAGTTAAACCTGGCATATTCTCGTCTAAAAAAATCAAATCAAATTTGTTTTTTTCTAGTATATCTAATGCTTCATCACCACTTTTTGAGGATGTTAAATTATACCCTTTTTCTTCTAAATAAATAATGTGAGGTTTTAATAAATCTATCTCATCATCTGCCCAAAGTATCTTTATCATATTTTATTGATTTATTTTTTACAAAAATTAAAAAAAATCCGTTATTTGCCTATATGCTTTCCAAAAAAAAAGATAAAATAATTAACGACCCTATTTATGGATTTGTAACACTAGAAAACGGAATAATTACCGACCTAATTGACCATCCCTTTTTCCAAAGATTACGAAAAATTTCCCAATTAGGACTATCATATCTAGTGTATCCAGGTGCTCATCACTCTCGTTTTCATCATGCTATTGGCTGTCTATATTTAATGAACAAAGCTATAACTCAGTTAAAAAACAAAGGACATTTGATTACTAATCAAGAAGCTGAAGCACTTAAAATTGCAATTCTTTTACATGATATTGGTCACGGACCTTTCTCTCATGCTTTAGAACATTCTATTGCTTCGGACATTTCTCACGAGCATATTTCTTCTCATTTTATGCAGAATCTAAACGCGCAATTTGAAGGGAAATTATCTTTGGCTATTAAAATATTTAAGAATAAACATCCTAAAAAATTCTTACATCAACTTGTATCATCTCAATTAGACATGGATAGGTTAGATTACCTTAAAAGAGATAGTTTTTTCTCAGGAGTAACTGAAGGTAACATTGGGACTGAACGCATTATTAATATGCTAAATATTGTTGATGACAATCTTGTAGTTGAGGAGAAAGGTATTTATTCGATTGAGAAATTTTTGATTGCAAGAAGGCTAATGTATTGGCAAGTTTATTTACATAAAACAGTTGTTTCATCCGAAAACATGCTTATTAAAGTTTTGAAAAGAGCAAAATATTTAATGATGAATAAAAAGGTAATATTTGCTACCCCATCACTAGCAATATTTTTAAAAAATAACTTTACTTCATATGATTTTAATAAAAATCCTGATTTATTACTAAATTTCTCAGAATTAGATGACAATGACATTTATACCTGCTTAAAATATTGGAAGAATGAAAATGATTTTGTTCTTTCAAATTTATCATCAATGATTCTAAATAGAAGAATTTTGAAAATTAAAGTTCAAAAAAATGATTTTAACCAAACAGAAATTGATGAAAAAGTTAATGAGTTTTCAAAGAAGAATAAAATCTCAAATGAAGAAGCTCAATATTTTATCTTCTCTAACAAAGTAAGTAATAGTACATATAATATTGAAAAATCAAACATTAATATTTTAATGAAAACAGGAGAAGTTATTGACATTACTTCTGCATCAGATCAATTTAATATTGATGCTTTAAACAAAACAGTAAATAAGTACTTTTTATGCTATCCTAACATCCTTTTATTTTAATCAGATAAAACAATTAAATTATTAAATTTGCCGAATGAAATTTACTGCTCAACAAATTGCTGATTTACTTAACGGAAACATTAAGGGAAATGGGAATATTGAAGTAAATTCAGTTGCTAAAATTGAAGACGGATGCAATGGGGATTTATGCTTTTTAGCAAATGAAAAATACACTCCATACATTTACACTACTAATGCATCTGTTGTTATTGTAAATAACTCATTTACTGCTGAAAAGAAAATAAATACTACTTTAATAAAAGTTGAAGATGCGTACACATCATTTAGTAAATTATTACAGATTTACAACAAGATGAAGTTCAATATAGTTGGCCTATCAAACAAAGCTGATATCTGCAAAGACACGTCAATTGCTAGTGATGTTTATATTGGTGCTTTTACAACTATTTGTGAGGGAGTAACAATTGGAAAAAATGTAAAGATTTACCCGAATTGTTATATTGGTGAGAATGTTAGTATTTCAGAAAACACTATTATTTTTCCAAATGTATCAGTCTATCATGATTGTAAAATTGGAAAGGATAACATCATTCATTCTGGAGTTGTAATTGGATCAGATGGTTTTGGTTTTGCTCCTAATAATAACAATAATTATAACAAAATTAGTCAAATTGGTAATGTAACAATTGCTGATGAAGTAGAAATTGGAGCAAATACTACTATTGATAGAGCTACAATGGGATCTACAAAGATTGGAAATGGAGTAAAACTTGATAATTTAATACAAATTGCTCACAATGTGGAAGTTGGAGAAAATACAGTAATTGCTGCACAAACTGGAGTAGCTGGCTCGTCAAAAATTGGAAAAAACTGTATGATTGGTGGACAAGTTGCAGTATCTGGACATCTTACAATTGCTGATAAAGTAAAAATTGCTGGACAAAGTGGAATTGCTTCAAGTATTATAGAAAAGGGAGCTATAGTTCAAGGACCAATGGCTTTTGATATTAGAGATTTTCAAAGGGCATATATTATCTTTAAAAAGTTACCACAGATGTATCAAATGCTAAATAAACTGAAAAAAGATAATGAATCATAAACTACAAAAAACCATTCAAAATAGCGTTTCTATTTCAGGAGTTGGGATTCACACTGGTGTTTTTACAAATATGACTCTTATACCTAATAAGGCGAATACAGGAATTAGATTTATCCGTACTGACCTTGAAGAAAATCCAGAAATAAAGGCTGATATTGATAATGTGTTTTCTACTGATAGAAGTACAGGTCTTAAAAAAGAAAATGCTGAAATAAATACTGTTGAACATATTTTAGCAGCTGTTGTTGGTGCTGAAATTGATAATCTCATTATTGAAGTTGATAATAGTGAGATTCCTATTTTAGATGGTAGTGCAAAAGATTTTGCAATTCTCATTGAAAAAGCAGGAATTCGAACTCTTAATGTAAAAAAACATTTCTTTGAAATAAAAAGAAAAATTTCATACACTGATAAGGAAACTGGAACAACCCTAATCGCTACTCCATCTGATGAATATCAAATTGATGTAGAAATTGATTATAATTCAGCAACCTTAGGTATTCAAAATGCTTATTTAGATTCGATAACAGATTTTAATACTGAAATTGCCGCAAGCAGAACATTCTGTTTTTTACATGAACTTGAGTTATTATTAGATAGTAATTTAATAAAAGGTGGTGATTTAAATAATGCAATTATTGTTGTTGAAAATGAAATACCAAAAGAGAAACTTGCTAAAATTGAAAAGGCATTTAATAGAAATGGAATTACATATAATAAAAAAGGATATCTTAACAACTTAACATTAAGACATCAAAACGAACCTGCAAGACACAAGCTACTAGATGTAATAGGCGATCTGGCTTTGTTAGGAAAATCTATCAAAGGTAAAATTACTGCAACTAAACCAGGACATAAAAATAATACTAACTTTGCTAAAAAATTAAAGCAAATAATGATTGAAGACATGAATAAAACTGCACCAGAAATCAATTTTGATGAAGCTCCAATTTATAACAAGGAGAAAATTAAAACCATTTTACCTCACAGAGCACCATTCTTGTTTCTTGATGAAATTAGAGAAATACAAAAGGAATCAATTGTAGGAGTAAAATATGTAAAAGCTGATGAAGATTATTTTAAAGGTCATTTTCCAGGAGAGCCAATAATGCCTGGAGTTTTACAATTGGAAACTATGGCTCAAGCAGGTGGGGTTTTAATTTTAAGTACGTTGGAAAACCCTCAGGATTACTTGACTTTCTTTATGAAAATTGATAATGCAAAATTCAAGAAAAAAGTAGTGCCTGGAGATACAATTATTTTCAGATTAAATTTAATTTCTCCTATCAGAAGAGGACTTTGCCATATGCATGGTAAAGGTTTTGTTGATGGAAAAATTGTTGTAGAAGGTGATTTATTAGCCCAAATAGCACCTAAAAAATAATATTATGCATCAACCATTAGCTTTTATACATTCCGATTCTAAAATAGCAAGAAATGTTGTAATTGAACCATTTGTTACTATTGAAAAAAATGTAGAAATTGGCAATGGAACTTGGATAGGAAGTAATGTTACAATAATGGAAGGGGCTCGAATTGGAAAAAATTGTAGAATTTTTCCTGGTGCAGTAATTTCTGCTATCCCTCAGGATTTAAAATTTGAAGGAGAAAAATCCTTAACGATAATTGGAGATGATTGTACAATTAGAGAATGTGCTACTGTTAATAGAGGAACATCAGCTAGTGGAAAAACTATAGTTGGATATAATTGTTTAATTATGGCATATGCTCACATTGCACATGATTGTGTTATTGGAAATAATTGCGTAATTGTAAACTCAGTAGCTCTTGGAGGTCATGTTACAATAGGTGATTATGCAATTATTGGAGGACTCTCTGCAATTCATCAATTTGTATCTGTTGGGAAACATGCAATGGTTTCTGGAGGTTCCTTAGTAAGAAAAGATGTTCCACCTTATACAAAAGCAGCTCGTGAGCCCTTATCATTTGTGGGAATTAACTCTATTGGCTTAAGAAGAAGAGGGTTTTCTGATGATAAAATAAAAGATATTCAAGCAATTTTTAGAATTTTATTTCAGAACAATAATAACAATACTCAAGCATTATTAAAAATTGAGACTGAAATAAATGCCTCACCAGAACGAGATGAAATTATTTCTTTTGTACAGAATTCAGGCAGAGGAATTATGAAAGGTTATAATCAAAAATAAAAAAATATGGCAACTACTGCAGACTTTAGAAATGGATTATGTTTTAATCACAATGGAGACCCTTGGAAAATTGAATCTTTCCTGCATGTTAAACCAGGAAAAGGACCTGCATTTGTACGTACAAAAATTAGAAATTTAACTACAGGAAGACTACTAGATAATACTTTTACTTCTGGAGTAAAAATTGATGTAATTAGGGTAGAAAACAGAAAGTATCAATTTTTGTATGCTGAGGGTAATGATTATCATTTGATGAATAATGATGATTACGAACAAATTATGATGCAAAAAGATTTCATTGACAATGTACAATTTTTAAAAGAAGGCGCAACAGTTGAGGTTCTTTTTCATGCTGATGAGGGTATGCCTTTATCAGCACAAGTGCCTTCTCATGTTATATTAGAAATTACATTTACTGAACCAGGTGTAAAAGGGAATACGGCAACAAATGCAACTAAACCTGCAACTACTGAAAGTGGTGCAACAATAAATGTTCCATTGTTTATTAATGAAGGAGATAATATTAAAATTGATACTGAAAAAGGAGCTTACTTAGAAAGCATAAAATAATAATGAAAAGACACAATTTCTCAGCAGGACCTTGTATACTACCACAAGAAGTTTTAAAACAAGCTTCAGCAGCTGTACTTAATTTTAATGATGATAATTTATCCTTAATTGAAATTTCACACAGAAGCAAACCTTTTGTTGCTGTTATGGATAAGGCTATTGCATTGGTAAAAGAGCTCTTAAATGTTCCTAAAGGTTATTCAGTTCTTTTCTTACAAGGTGGGGCAAGTATGGAGTTTCTAATGGTAGCCATGAACCTAATGAAAGTCGATGGAAAAGCTGCTTATATAAATACTGGGACATGGGCAAAAAAAGCAATTACTGAAGCCAATAGTTTAGGTGAAGCAATAGTATTAGGTGATTCTTCTGACAAAAATTACAATTATATCCCTAAAGGATATACAATCCCTAGTGATGTAGATTACTTTCACTGCACTTCCAATAATACAATTTACGGAACACAAATGAAAGAATTTCCGCACTGTCCTACACTTATGGTATGTGATATGAGTTCAGATATCTTCAGCAGGAAAGTAGAAGTTAGTAAGTTTGACATCATCTATGCAGGGGCACAAAAAAATATGGGGCCTGCAGGAACAACTTTAGTAATTGTAAAAGATAAAATTTTAGGTAAAACAGGAAGAAAAATCCCAACTATGTTGGATTACAATACACACATCAGTAAGGATAGTATGTTCAACACTCCTCCTGTATTCCCTATTTATGTATCTATGCTTACTTTACAATGGTTAAAAGACCTAGGAGGTGTAGAGGTAATTGATAAAATGAATCAAGATAAAGCAGATTTATTATATGCAGAAATTGATAGAAATCCTTTATTTGAAGGTACAGCTGCAAAGGAAGATCGTTCAAATATGAATGTTTGTTTCTTATTAACAAATAGCAGCAAAGAAGAAGCTTTCAACACTATGTGGAATGAATCAGGAATAAGCGGCATAAAAGGACATAGATCAGCTGGAGGTTATAGAGCATCCATGTACAATGCAATGCCAATTGAAAGCGTACAAGTATTGGTAGATGTAATGAAAAAATTAGAACAAAATTAAGATGACTAAGATATTAGCAAATGACGGAATCTCACAAGCTGGGAATGATGCTTTAACCGCAAAAGGATTTGAAGTAATTACTGAAAAAGTAGCTCAAGAGGATTTAATAAATATTATTAATACTGAAAACTATGAAGTACTATTGGTTAGAAGCGCTACTTCTGTCCGTAAAGACTTAATTGATGCTTGTCCTCACCTTAAAATAGTAGGAAGAGGAGGTGTAGGAATGGATAATATTGATGTGGACTATGCCCGTGAAAAAGGAATTAATGTAATTAATACTCCTGCAGCCTCATCAGCATCAGTAGCTGAACTTGTTTTTGCACATTTATTTGGAATGGTTCGTTTCTTATTCGACAGTAATCGTCAAATGCCAATGACAGGTGATGCTGATTTTAAAAGTTTGAAAAAAACATATGCTAATGGTAGAGAACTTGCAGGAAAAACCTTAGGAATTATTGGTTTTGGTCGTATAGGACAAGAAGTTGCAAAAAGAGCAATTGGTCTTGGAATGAAGGTTATTGCACACGATAAATTTATTGAGGAAGTAAACATTACTTTAGGCTTCTTTAATGGAGATAAAAAATCATTTACTATTGAAACTGAAAGCTTAAAAGAAGTCCTTTCAAATTCTGACTTTATTACTTTACATATTCCTAAAATTGGAGATAAGGCTGTAATTGGTGCTGAAGAAATAGGAATGATGAAAACTGGTGCTGGAATTGTGAATGCTGCAAGAGGTGGTGTAATTGACGAAACTGCCTTAATGTTTGCTTTGGATAAAGAAAAACTAGCTTATGCTGGATTAG
>CAJQLK010000107.1 GCA_905479165.1 uncultured Flavobacteriales bacterium
AACCTTTAACTTTTGAGCAAAGTCAATAAGCCTGGGAATTGCTAAAAATGCAATGAAAAATGCAGTTATTAAAGAAAAAATTATGTTTAAATCCGTAGTAATCACTTCTCTTATTTTACTTGTAAAACTAAGGATTTTATTTAATAACAGACATTAATTCAGCTGTCCATTTAGCAAGAGTGTATTCATTATCTACTTTTACTGTATTTAAATTCATTCTTTCACCAGCTTCTATATCCGAGAGAGAGTCCCCAACTAAATATGAGTTTTCAAAATTAATTTCAGGATAATCTAACTTAGCTTGCTGAATCATACCTGCTTTAGGCTTCCTACAACCGCACTTTTCTCTTACTAAATGAGGACAAAAATAAATTTTATCAATTTTTCCATTTAACTTTCTAATTTCGAAAGTCATAAAACTGTGCAATAAATTCAAATCATCTTCTGTCATTATACCCTTACCAATTCCTTGTTGATTTGAGACAATTAAAATCCTTTTAAATAGTTTCGTGAGTTTTGAGATAGCAGATAATGCTCCTTGCATAAATTCAAATTCATTAGAATTTCGAACATATCTTGCTTCTAGCTTTATATTTATAACACCATCTCGATCCAAAAAAAGGGTATCTAAATTATTCATTAGGAAATATTTCTTCTTCAATAAGCTGACAGATAATATGGCCAACTAAAATATGAGCTTCTTGAATTCTTGGAGTGTCATCACAAGGAACTTGTATCATTATATCACAAATCTCTTTCATTTTTCCACCTTTACTTCCTGTAAAACCAACAGTTAACATTCCAATTTCTTTAGCATTTAGCATAGCTTTAACTACATTTGGGGAATTCCCAGAAGTAGAAATGCCAACTAAAATATCTCCTTTTCTTCCAGACGCTTCAACCATTCTCGCATAAGTTTCCTCATAACCATAATCATTAGCAACAGCAGTCATGTATGACGAATTTACGTGCAAGGCTTCTGCATATAATGGAGGTCTATCCTTATAAAACCTACCACTAAGTTCAGACGCAATGTGCTGAGCATCAGAAGCACTTCCACCATTCCCACAGAAAAGCATCTTTTTATCATTCTTAAAAGCCTTAATACTATTAGTCACAATTCTTTCAATATTAATTTGAAGATTAGAATCATTCAAAACTCTAGTGTGATTTTCTACAGAACTTTTAATTCTACTTTTAATTCTACTTTTCATATTTATGATTTTGGTAAAAATACAAAATTAAAGAGTTTCATAAGCTAACTTTGTAAGTCTGCCTATTTGATCCCATCCATATTTTGTATTTATTAATTCTGTTCCTTTCTTTCTAACTATTTCTAAATTCTTTTTATCAGCCAAAATCTGAATTAATTTATCATATAAATCATTTGAATTCTCTGTCTCAAATAAAAACCCATTTTCATTATCAGAAATCACCTCCATTATAGAAGGTAAATTAGATGCAATAGCTGGTCTTTCATAACTAAGAGTCATCATTAAAACTCCGCTTTGATAAATCTTTTTATAAGGCAACACAACTAAATCTGATGCACAATAGTAATGCGCAACATCTTCATGGGGAATAAACTTAGTATGAAGAATAATATATTTAGAGAGATTATTTCTATCTATTATCTTTTGATATTCATCAAAGTCATTTTCCCAAGGCTTTCCAGCAATAAGCAATACAATATCAGAATTTGTATCTACAACTTTTTTAAATGCTTCTAAAAGTATTTCAAGGCCTTTTACTTTTTTAATCATACCAAAAAAGAGCAATATTGTCTTTTCCTTTGGTAAATTTAATTTTTCTTTTGAATTATTTTTATCATTCTGAATAGAAATAAATGGAGTGTAATTTCCATGCGGAATAATGTAAATGTTGCTAGATGATATAGAAGTTACTTTAATGATCTCATTTTTACTAAATGTATTATGAGTCAACACGATATCAGTTAAATTATAAATAAACTTCGCAGTAATTGTTGATTCTTTTTCATCAGCAAATGAAGTAACATCATGAACTGTAAGTACAACTTTACCAAAAAGAAACTTAACTAAAAGAAGATTAAACAATATCAAAATATTTGTATAAAAAATATGGAAATGGAAAACTGAGACACCTTGAAGCCTTGCATGAAACACTGACTTTAAAGTTCCAACTACCCACCTTAAACCACTTATCCATTTATACTTAGAAGAAAACAAATTATTATAAAAGGAATAGAAATTAACTCCTTTTATATGAGGATTTTCAGTCTCATTATTAGTATAAAAACTAAGCTGAACTCCAGCATTAGACAATCCGATACACTGCCCAAAAGTATAAAAATGGAAAGAACCTCCATGAGCTCCAAGAGTATCAATAATCGCTACTTTTCTTTTCATTTTTTCATTAAAATACCTTCAAAATAAGATTTATTAATTAACCACCAAGTAGAGAGATTTTTTCTGATTTGAGAATTAATCATAAATTTAATATTGTTTTTAAAAAACAACCAAAAAATAAAGATAAATGAAAAAAAACTTCCTATTTGTTTTAAAAAATACACATGGTTTCTTGTATTTTGTTTTATAAAGAAATCTCCTCTATAGGTTCTTCCTTTTTGCTTGTCAAATGATTTTGTTAAACTTCCCACTTTATGATAAAATTCTACATAAGGATAATAAAATATTTTATGTCGACTATTCTTCCAAACTCTGTAAGAGAAATCTGTATCATCAAAATAGACAAAATACTTTTCATTCATTAGGCCAACATCTTTAAACACTTCTTTTTTGACTAATAAACAGCAAGTTGGAGCATACTCTACCTCAACAGTTTTATCATATTTTCCCTTATCCAATTCACCCATTCCTCTATGTGAAGGCAAATACCCTTTACTTTTATCAAACCAGCTCCCAGCATACCAAATATGATTAGGTTTCTCAAAATACATTATTTTAGGACTTACCAAACTACAACATTTATCTGCTTGTACTTTTAAAAGTTTTTCAATTAAAGTTGTCTCAAATTCTACATCATTATTAATAATTAAAATTTGATTACACCCATCATCAATAGCCTTTTTAATTCCTTGATTATTTGCTTTAGCAACACCAAAATTTATTGCATTTTTCGAGACAATTAATCTTGAATCTTTATCATTTACTAAGATATCTAAAGTATTATCAGTTGATAAATTATCAACTACATAAAGCGTTAAATTTTCATGCGTTTGACTCCATACACTATCCAAAAATGGTTGTAAAACATCAGCAGAATTATATGTAATAGTTACTAATCCTACTTTATCCATTTTGTATAATCTTTATTCAGTAAATCACTCAGCTCATTCACATCTTTCTCAAAATGCTTTTTCAAAAAATTTATTGTATCAACTTGCATTATTGGTTTCTTATCACTTTTAAACAGTAAATTACGAATACTTTTAATTATTTCTTTTGTAAAAATTAAAGCTAATAGATTCCGCAAAGGAACAAAAGAATAAATATATCTGATAATTCTATTTTTAGGCATTGAATATGTATTATGCTTCTTGTTTAAGTTTGGCTGAAAATCATCATTAACCCCTAAAAACAAATAAGTCTTATTTACAACCCCCGCTACATCTTTTTTAAAATCTTCATAATCAATCAACAAAATATTCTCACGATTAAACACATTCAAATACCTTTTTAACTGATTAGCATACTCCCCTACTTGAATGTATTGTTGGTAAAATAAATTTGCATATTTATGATTAGATTTTTTCTTTACAATATCCTCAAAACTTTCGGAAACTAAACCTAATCTATAATCCATTAAATAATGTGAAAATGCTCTGTCTATTGGATTTCTAAACATTATAATAATTTTAGACTCAGGATTATATTTCTTAATCTTATTAGGCACATCATCATAAAAGAAATAAGAAACACTCCCTTCTCCTCTTAATTTAGCTTGAGGGTTTACAAATAGGTTATTGTACTTATCTAAAGTATCAATTCTATTTTTGCCATAATACATTCCTTGCTCCTGCAAAGCATCATCAGAAAAATAATCAGGCTCTTTTTGGGAGCTCATCTCAACTTCAAGATGCTCGTTAAGATAATGGTACAAAGATGTTGTTCCTGCTTTTGGAGCTCCAACTATAAAAAAATCTACTTTCATTTAAAAAAACCTTTTTTTAATAACCTCAACCACATTCCCGAGTCTATGATAATTCAAAACAAAAGCTAAGCCTAATTTGAATGGGAAGGAGATGAGATGCAAAACTACCATACTTGGAGGAAAAGTGAAAGTTTCCTTCTCGTATCCAAATTCATCCATCATATTAGAAGATAAATTTTGAGACAAATAAATTTCAGATCTTGTCAACCCGCCCTTCTTCCATTTACTAATTTTGGAGCTATCAATAACTAATTCAGATTTTGAATCATTCTCTGTTGAAGAACCAATAACCGGAACTTTCAACATATTTTCTTGAAAATCAATTTCTAAAAATTTACAAATCTCATGCACTTGAATTCTTGAATCAACTAACAAATCTTCAAACTTTACAATTTTCACTCTAGAATTACTTCTAAATTTAGAGGTCTGATATAATGAAGAATTCCAAACCTTAGCCGTTAATATTGGATGATAATTAACAAATGAACGAATAGCTTCTATCATAGGTATTGATTTAGCCCCAAGGTATCTTCTTTTCCATTTGTTCTTTTGCGAAAGTAAAACATCTCTTTGGTCTCTTACCAAGTTTATAACTTTTGCATCAGGAAAGAAATCCAAAATTTCCTCTAAATAATATAGGTTTTTAGGTGTTTGTTCACAAGAAATTGAATTGCAATTTTCTTTTGATATAGTTGCTAAAAATAATTCATAAATCTTTAAAGGAGAAGAAATATCTTCTGCTAAAATTTTCTCTGATTTTCCTTTAAATTCTATAAAATTATTTTGATTAAATATCCCTCTCTCTTGTATGCAAAATAATCTAGAGAGTAAATTAACTTGTTCTTCTCTGTTTAATTTTTTGTCGCTATTATTTGTCCAAATAGTCCCAAAAAAATGCAACTCTTTAAAAGTAAAAACATCAGAATGATTACCTAAAATACGTCCCATCATAGTAGTGCCACTTCTACTACTACCTACAATAAATATTTGTTTTGCCTTACTCATTAATCTATAATAAACTCTAATTGCAACTGCCCCTTAACATCAGCTTTATCAAATAAATTGGGACTCTCATACTTTATTGATGCAACTGAACCTTTTTCAGAAAAATCATCACAAATAATAACTTTAAATTTCCAATCAATCTTATAGTTTAAAATTTGATTATTCACTATATCAAAACATTGATACTCAAATAGCTCTTTATTCTTTATCCTCTCTATTCTTACAACATCATTTTCAAATATTTTCCCTAACATTAAAAAAGGATAATACGTACTCTGAATATGGATTGTATCTTTTTCATTTCTAAAAATTGAGCCAGTAAAATCTCTACCACCCAAATTATGGTAAGTAGTCAACTCAATTGCTGCTAATTCAGGATTACTTAACACCTCCAGCACATATTGCGAAACAAAAAGGGATTGAAACAATGTATTAGCTGTTGTTTTAGACATCTGCAAATTCCATTCTGTGACCCAAATTGGTTTATCAAAAATATTTACATATTCCTGCACTTCTTTTGGGTAATCATCTTCTAGATACTTTAATGCTCTATCTTTATATAACTCAAAAGCCTTCTGTTTCCCTCCTTCATTTTCTTCTGAAATCATTTGTCCGTACTCATCATCCCCTTTAATAACCTTTGAATAGGAATGAATAACAATAGCATCATAGAAATCTTCAGCTGCTAATTTACTATTCCAAACATTATGTCTATGTCCAATCCTTTTTCCTAATGGTGCTGCAACAATAGCTGTTTTTATATCTGGGTATTGCAATTTCACTTTAGCTGAAACTGCTTTAGCTGAGTACAAATAATCATCAATTGTATAACCATTTTTATAATAACTTCTATTCGAGAGCTCTGTACCTAACTCAACACCAATTACATCAATATCGTTTTCATGTAATTTTTCTATCATTTTCAATATATCATCATTATTAACAAACATATTAGCTACTAAAATAGCTTTTGAATTTGTAGCTTTTGCTAAAACAATAAAATCTTCAATATAATCATGTTCTTGATTCTTTCTTCTTCTATAATTTTCGAGACCTCTAGACCTTTTAGGGAATTTTCCTGAATGGTAATTATCTATCTCTTCAAAATCAAACCCATACCCTTTTCCTCCAAAATGATAAAAATTCCCAACAGCTCCACCCGGAAATCTTAAGACTTTTGGATTTAACTTTTTTACTTTATCAATAAATGATGAGTCATTAACATCACAGTAGGTAAAAGTATTAGAAGTAGCAAATCCTAAAACATGTTCTCTTACTTCCTGAGCAATTGAGTTTAAGCCAAATAAAAAAAAGAACAATAGTAATCTCATTTTATCAGCCCTTTATTTTTGAGTTCATTTAAAGACTGCTCATACTTATCTTCTTTTACCTCTTGAGTTTTCGCCCAATCTACAAACCTTGAAATGCCTGTTTGAAAATCAAATTTTACCTTAAATCCAAGAAGATTTTTTATTTTATTTAAATCTGCATAATTATGTCTAATATCACCTAATCTAAAACTACCACTAATTGAAATATTTGTATTGGAATTATATAAACTCTTTAAAGAATTTGCAACTTGACTTACTGTTGTCGGCTCACCAGAACTAACATTAAATACTTGATGGTTCGCTTCTTCTTTTTCTAAAGCAAGTATTGTTGCCTCTACTACATCATCAATAAATACGAAATCCCTACTCTCTTCTCCATCCTCATAAATATCAATATCATTCCCATTTAACATTCTTGTTGAGAAAATTGAAAGAATACCAGTGTATGGATTGCTTAATGATTGCCCTGGACCATATACATTTTGATATCTGAGTGAAACTGCAGGAATCCCTAATGATTTCCCCATTAATAGTGTCATTTGCTCTTGTTGGTGTTTTGTAATACCATAAATTGAAGATGGATGAATCATTGAATTTTCATCTGTTGGCATTAAATCTAATTCACCTCCACAAACATCACAGAATAGATCAAATTTTCCATTAATCATATTAGATGCTATTCTGTCATTAGGGTAAACTACACCATGCTTCTCACATTTATATTTACCCTCCCCATAAATTGACCGTGATGATGCAATTATCAACTTCTTTACAGAATTTTTATTATTTGCCAAGAAATTAAGTAAATGAGCTGTTCCTAAAATGTTTACATCATTGTATCTAGAAATCTCATACATAGATTGTCCTGTTCCAGTCTCTGCAGCTAAATGAATAACAGCATCTTGTCCTTTTAATGACTTTTTCCAATCTTCTTCATTACAAACATCACCTAAAATAAATGTAGAGATTTCTTTAATAGAATTATATAATTCTGATTTTTTATCTTTTCCATGGATTTGCTTTGATAGATTATCTAAAATAGTTACATTATAGCCTTTAGACACTAGTTTTTTTGTAAGATAAGATCCAATAAATCCTGCCCCTCCAGAAATTAAAATATTTTTCATGCTATGTTTTGTTTGTGTGATGTTATTCTATAAAATAGCTGATGAAAACCTGAAATTATAAATATTAAAAAAAATGGACGCAATAATAATGGTTCAGACATTACTGAGACAAATAATATTATCATAAATAACCACTTTTTATGTACTATTATTTTTTGTTTAAAAAACATGTATAATAGAAGTAAAGTAGTAGGAAATCCTGTTCCAGCAAGCAAAAACATAACAGAGTTACTACTACTTTTATCAGACACTTCTATTGTTGAAGGTATTTCTATAAATGAATTTGCTGAAATATAAAATTCCTTTCTAATATTTTGAAATTGAAAAACATCTAAACCAATACCAGTCAATGGATTGTCAATAGCAATAAAAATTGGTTGTGTTAAATCAAAGATTCTTTTTTGAAAGGAAGTCTTTTTTGCACCTTGTATTTTGTTATCAATATTTACACTAAAAATAAAATAAAACGGTACTAGCAATATAGCAATTACAGGAATGATTAGTTTATTATTTTTTCTTTCTTCTGTAAGATAAACCAAAGCTTGAATTAATAAAATAGCTAAACCTGTAGTTGAATAGGAAGTTAAAATAACAAAAGCAATAAACAATAAGAAAAGTTTACTTTTTTTAATTACAAACGCCTCCAAAAAGAATAAAATATTTAGAAATATTTGTAAAACACCAGGCTCCCAAAACAAACCCTGGTTTCTGCAAAACTCAAAACCTTGAACATTTATAATACTTCTTTCTGTAGTATAAAAGAATAAATTAAGAAAAGTCTCGCATTCATGAAAAGTAGAAGTAATTGTAGATAAATCATCACTTACAAAGAAGTAAAAAATAAAGTTTAATGCCGAATGAAATGCTATCAACTTAAGAACAAAGTAAAGTGTTTGTAAAAATTGATTAATATTTCTATTATTTTTAAAGTGAAAAAAAGTTAAAACGGATAACGCAGCAGATAATAAATAAAATAAATATTTATCTGTAGTCTGTTCTGTAATTGCGAAAATAAAATTAATTATACCTATAGAAATAATGGAAATTAGAATAAGAATTGATGAATAAACAAATGGTTTTTTAAATTTATTACCAAAAAATAAAATTGAAAAAATTAATACTCCAAAGAACAGAACCGACATAACATTACGATTAAAAACAAACAACAGACCTCCTGCGCTCATCACAAGAAAGAACATTAAAAGGTTATCAATAAATTTTTGTTTTAAAGTGTATATCATTTATTCCAATTCAAATCTTTATCTATCAAATTCTCTAATTTAACAATATCATCCCTATAATAATCTTCTAAAAATTTACGCATCTTAGTTGTTAACTCTGGCGTTTTAGAAGTCCCAAAACGCATAATAATAGTTCTTATTTTCTTTCTCAAACTTGAACTAGTTAACAATAGTTTTACAAACGACTTTAATCCATTTTTAGAAACCATTAACTTTCTAAGGATAGGGTTTTTGAAAATCCATCCGCCTACCATATGCCTTTGGGAAGTATCCATTTCAATATTATTCACTTTTAAAAAATCAAAAACTCTTTTGATACTTCTATTTATATTA
>CAJQLK010000108.1 GCA_905479165.1 uncultured Flavobacteriales bacterium
GGGGTATGTTTCGCTCAACAAATGGAGGGCAAAGTTGGGTGATGACTACTGACCCTAATCAACTGCATAATGTTACTTGTGTGAGTCAAGATAAAAGAGCAGGAAAAGAAAATATTTGGTATTTTGGTAGTGGAGAGCTTACAGGAAGTTCAGCTAGTGGAGGTGAGGCTTATTATGGAGGTAATGGTATTTATAAATCAGTTGATGGTGGGTTAAGTTGGGATTCTTTATCCGTAACAGCTACTAATACTAATAGTTTTGATTCTAATTTTGACTTTATCTGGAACATAGAAACAGATCCATCAAATGATAGTTTAGATGTGGTATATGCAGCTACTTATGGTACTATCTATAGAAGTGAAAATGGAGGAGCTACTTGGGTAAAAGAACTTGGTGGAGGTAGTACTTATTATAATAATATTGAGGTTACATCTAGTGGAGCAGTTTATGCTACACTTTCTTCTGATGGATTGGATAAAGGTATTTGGCATTCACTAGATGGACAGAACTGGACAAATATTACAGATTCTCTTTTTCCTCCTATTTATGGTAGAATTGCAATTGGTGTAAATCCTAGCAATGAGAATGAAGTTTACTTCCTTGCTGCTGAAACTGATAATCACGGACAACATACTGATGTTTTTTTTAATGGTGAAACTTGGACATCTCTTTGGAAGTATGATTCTTCAGATAGTTCTTGGGTTAATCTTTCATCAAATATTCCTGCTAATCAGTCAACTTCTTTTGATAATTTTAATGCTCAAAGGGGTTACGATTTGCTAGTTAAGATTCATCCGACTGATCCTAATACAGTTTACATTGGAGGTACTAACCTTTGGCGCTCTACTGATGGATTTACAACACCTAATAATACTATGATAATTGGAGGGTATTTTATAGGCTCATTAGAGGGAGACGGGAATTGGGGTGTATATCCTAATCATCATCCTGATCAGCACGATTTACTTTTCTTACCTTCTGATGCTAATGTGATATTATCTGCTACTGATGGAGGAGTGTTTAAATCCATTGATACTTTTGCTGATACAGTGGAGTGGACTTCATTAAATAACGGATATTACACATCTCAGCTTTATGGTGTTAGTATCAGTAGGAATGCAAATTCTGATGTAATGCATGGAGGTTTTCAGGATAACGGAAACTTTGTGACTTTTAATGCTAGCGTACAAGCCATCTGGAATATGCCTTTTAATGGTGATGGTTGCTTTGGAGGTATTGCTGATAATGAGGAAGATTTTTACCTTACAATACAAAGAGGAGTGATGTACAAAATGAAGTTAGATAACAATGGTGAGCGATTGGCTTTCAACCGTATGGACCCTTTATCAGTTGATAGTAATGACTATATGTTTATCAATCCTTTAGTAATGGATAAGAACTCTGATATTTTATATATGGCTGCTGGAAATAAACTTTGGAGAAATAATGATATAGTAAATATTCCTTATAACAATTCACATACAAAAAATGATTTTGGGTGGGAGATGTTCTCAGATACTATACCTAATCCTACTATGATAATTACTACTATTGAAACATCAGTTAATCCTGCAAATGTGGTGTATTTAGGTACTAAGTACAAAAAGATATTCCGAATTGATAATGCACATGCTGGAGATCCTGCAATGGTTGAGCTTCCTTATCCATTAACAGGTTCTAATTCATATGTGTATGATATAGCAGTAAATCCAGATAATGCTGATGAAGTGATGATAGTGTATTCTAACTATTCAGTTTATTCACTTTTTCATAGCATGGATGGAGGACAAAGCTGGAATAAAATTGCTGGAAACTTGGAGCAAAACCCAAGTGGAAGTGGAAATGGTCCTTCTTGCCGTACAGCAAAGATTATTCCTTTAGGCAATAGTACTTTGTATTTAGTTGGTACTTCAGTTGGACTTTTTGGTACAGCAAATCTAGATGATGTTAATACCGTTTGGGAGCAAGTGGGAGCTACTGAAATTGGAGCTGTAGTTGTTGAATTCTTAGAATACAGAGCGAATGATGGACTGTTAGTTGTAGCTACTCATGGAAATGGAATTTATCAAACTAACGTTTCTTCAATTGGGGATGTATTATCAACTGATAATATTATAGCTGATATTAATTTAAAAGTATTTCCTAACCCTGTAGCTGATAGATTATCCTTAGCAATTACTTTAGATAAAATTGCAGATGCAAAAGTTATAATTTATGATGAATTAGGTAGAAAAGTAGGACAGGAGCACAATCAGAAATTATACTTTGGAACTAATACTATACAGTTAAATATTAATGATTATAAATCTGGCATTTATTTTGTAAGTTTGACTATTGACAATAAGTCTATTACAAAACAAATAATAATAAAATAATAATAATATGAAGAAACTAATCATTTTACTTTTACTAGGAACTTTCCTTTTTTCTTCTTGTGGTACTACTAATAAAAAATGTGATGGAGGAAAAAAGATAAAAACACAAATGTGGTAATGAAAAAGATATTTGTAATATTTATAATGTTGCCATTATACACTTTGGCACAAAAAACATATGTACCTGATGATGCTTTTGAACAAGCACTTATTAATCTTGATTTAGATGATATTTTTGATGATAGTGTTTATACTTCAGCAATTGATACAGTACAAATATTATATTTATCTAATGCAGGAATTACTGACTTAAAAGGAATTGAAAACTTTACTGCACTTACTGATTTATTCTGTCATGACAATCAGCTTGTTGGTCTAGATTTAAGTAATAACCCAAACCTATTTGAGTTAAATTGCAGAAACAATCTACTTACTAGCTTAGATGTTCGTAATGGAAATAACTTAGGCTTATGGTATTTCACAGCTACATTTAATGCTGATTTATATTGTATAGATGTAGATGAAGTAGCTAATGCTAATGCCAATTGGGAAAAAAACAGTGGTTGTGCTTTTAGTACAGATTGTTTTCCTTCTACTATACAAAATTATACTTCAAATAAGAAAATAATTAAGGTTTTGGATGTACTTGGTAGAAGTGTAACTACAAAACCAAATATGACTGTGTTTTATATCTATGATGATGGATCAGTAGAGAAACGGATTATTGTTGAATGAAAAAACTTATCTTTTTTTTAGCATTTCTTCCTGTTGTTTCAATTTCACAAAATATTGACCATTGGGAAACATTAGTATTTGATAATGATATATGGAAATATTTGGAAGGTTCATATGAACCCGATACAAACTGGAGAAAATTAGCTTTTAATGATGCTGGATGGTCGCAGGGTCAGGGGGGATTAGGTTATGGAGATGGAGATGATAACACTATTATCAATTCCGTAACATCACTTTATTTGCGTAAAACATTTACAATTATTGATACCTCTGAAATTGAAGCTGTAATTTTGCATGTTGATTATGATGATGCTTTTGTTGCTTATTTAAACAATGTTGAAATTGCAAGAGCAAATATTGGAATTATAGGCGATCATCCTTCTTTTAATCAAGGATCATCTTCACTGCATGAAGCACAAATGTATCAAGGAGGTAATCCTGATCAATTTGTAATAAATACACAATTATTAAGTAGTGTTTTAATTCAAGGCAATAATATGCTATCTTTACAAGTACATAATGATAATATTTCTTCCTCTGATTTAACAGGCCGTACTTTTCTTTCATTAGGAATAAGCACGACAACTAATAATTATTCTCCAACACCATCATGGTTCCAGCCACCCCTTATATTCACTACTTCAAATTTACCAATTGTAGTAATTAATACTAATGGGCAAACTATTGTTGATGACCCAAGGATTGTTTGTGATATGGGAATTATTGATAATGGATTTGGAAATATTAATTCTGTAAATGATGCATTTAATGATTATAACGGAAAGATTAGTATTGAATACAGAGGAAGTTCTTCTCAAACATTTCCAAAAAAACCATATGCATTTGAAACACAAGACTCTGTTGGAAACAATAATAATGTTTCCCTCTTAAGTATGCCTGTAGAAAATGATTGGATATTATATGCCCCATATTCAGATAAATCATTAATGCGTAATTTTTTAACTTTTGATTTAGGACGAAAAATGGGCAATTATTCCCCAAGAACCGTTTATTGTGAACTAGTTGTTAATGGGGATTATAAAGGCATATATATATTGATGGAAAAGATAAAAAGAGATAGTGATAGAGTAGATATTGCAAAATTAGATTCTAATGATGTGGCTGGAGATAGTTTGACAGGAGGTTATATAATAAAAGTAGATAAGTATACAGGAACTGGAGGACTCGATTGGCAATCAGATTTTCCTAATATTGGAGGAGACCCATTATATATCCAATATCATTATCCAAAAGCAAGTGAATTACAGCCTCAGCAGATGGACTATATCGAGCATTTTATGGATAGTTTTGAATATGCTTTAGCTGGCCCAAATTTTACTGATAGCTTAATAGGATATTCTAAATATATTGATGTAAATTCTTTTGTTGATTTATATATAATAAATGAACTCTCAAAGAATATTGATGGATACAGATTAAGCACCTATATGTACAAAGATAGGGATGATAATGGTGGTAAATTAACTATGGGTCCTTTTTGGGATTATAATTTAGCTTTTGGAAATGTTGATTATTGCGATGGAGTGATTACATCTGGGTGGGAAGTAAATACTGGCTGTGGATATAATAATCCTTTTTGGTTCGAAAGACTGTTAGATGATACTATTTATCAAAACAAGTTAAAATGCAGATGGGAATATTTACGTGAAAGGAGTTTTCATAAAGATTCAATTTTTATTTTTATTGATAGTATAGCGTTTTATTTAAATGATGCTCAACAAAGAAATTTTCAGCAGTGGACAATTTTAGGAAACTATGTGTGGCCTAATTTTTATGTAGGAAATACGTATCAGGACGAGCTACAGTTCTTTAAAAATTGGATTGGAGATAGGCTAATATGGATCGATAATAATATTGGTGGTAATTGTTATGAAGTTTTAGGGTGTACAGATTTATTAGCGTGTAATTATGATCCATTAGCAAACACTAATGATCTTAGTTGTAATTATAATTCGTTCTCATATGACACCCTTGTATCTAATATTAGTGTAAACTGGAATGGTTTGGTATTAACTACTTCTGGAGATTACTCTTATTCTTTAATTAATTCAGTTGGGTGTGATAGTATTGCAAATCTGAGCTTTATATTTAATCCTGTGTCTGCAATAAGTGACTTTAATAATGATCAAAAAACGTTAATAAAAGTTGTTGATGTGTTAGGAAGAACTAATTCTTCTTATAAAGAAACTACTCTATTCTACATATATGATGATGGAACAGTAGAGAAAGAAATTATTATTGAATAAATTAGAAGGTATAAGATACACTATTTATCAGTTGATAATCTGATTCAGGAAGGTTTTCAGCAGGAACACTATCATAATTATAAGTAGCAGCTAAGCTTAATAAAAACTGAGAACTTAAGTGAATTCTAAAATCTAAATTAGTTTTCCATCTGAAATCACCAGCAGTTTCAATATTTGGTTGGTAGTTATTTGTTGTGCTAATTGAAATATTTTTATTCAATTTAAGCATAAAATCTAAATTTCCGCTAAGTCTATTTTGAAGTTTGTACTCTCCTTCAATATGAATTTCTTTTTCCCTTAAAGCTGAAAGTCCTAAAGCTAACTTTTTACTTTCAATATCATACAACCTATATGATAAACCTAACCCAGACGTAAATCTATTCTTAACTAATCTGCTAATGTCATAAAAATGTTGAAATGTAAAGTTAGCATCTATTTTCTTTTTTCTAAAAGCATATTTAAAATCTTGAGTTCCTTTATTTAATAGTTCCTTTTCTCCAGTTTTACTTATAAATGCTATATTATTATTTATGATAAAGTGTGAAGCATTTTTATTGTAATTAAGAAGAAAAATATTATTGAACTGTAAAGTGCTTTCAATGTTTTTAGTGAAATTTAGTCCTAAATCAAAATTACCACTCCAGCCTTCAATTTTAGTAGGAGTAGATGCGTAAACTATTGAAGATATGAAGATAAAAACAAGTATTCTAAACATTCTGAATAGAAGAAATTTGTTTTTCTAAAACCTCAATTTTTTGTAAAGCATCTGCTTGTTTTTTCTTTTCGTTTGTTACAACTTGCTCAGGCGCACCTTTTACAAAGTTTTCATTGTTTAACTTTCCATTTACAGACTTTAAAAAACCATTAGTGTAATCTAGTTCCCTTTGTAATTTTTCTAGCTCTGCTTCCAAATCAACATTTCCATAAAGTGGAATAAAATATTCATTTGAATTTACTCTGAAAGAAAAAGAACCCTCAATTTCTTTTTCAGTGTATTCTATTTTTTCGATATTCCCTAATTTACAGATGATAGGGTCCATGTTTTTGCAATGAGATTCATTTAGTTTTACAAACAAAGAAATTTGTTCTTTATTAGGAATTTGTTTTTGTTTTTTAAAGTTACGAATAGAAGAAATCACTTCAGAAACAATGTCAAAATCATCAAGGATAATTTCATCAACTTTGTCTGATTTTGGCCAATCTGAAACAATAATATCATTTTCTCTATCATCAATTAAATGCCAAATTTCTTCTGATAAAAACGGCATAAATGGATGTAATAGTTTTAATAATTTCTCTAAGTTTTCTATAGTCTTTTGATGAGTAATACTATCAATTGGAGTTTCGTAAGCTGGTTTTACCATTTCTAAATACCAAGAACAAAAGTCATTCCAAACTAATTTGTATGTACTCATTAATGCTTCCGAAATTCTGTATTTGCTGTACGACTCATCAATTTCAGTTATTGATTTACTAATCTTATTTTCAAACCAATTTACAGCCTGTATTGCACTCTCTGGTTGATCAATATCTGCAACTTCCCATCCTTTAATCAAACGGAGAGCATTCCATATTTTATTAGAGAAATTACGCCCTTGTTCACACAATCCTTCATCAAAAGGCAGATCGTTTCCTGCTGGTGCGCATAGTAACATTCCAACTCTAACTCCATCAGCTCCATATATTTTTATTAATTCAATAGGGTCAGGTGAATTACCTAATGTCTTACTCATTTTTCTACCTTGCTCATCTCTAACTAGTCCTGTAAGATAAACTTTTTTGAAAGGTAATTCTTGCCTGTATTCATAACCAGCCATTATCATTCTTGCAACCCAGAAGAAAATAATATCTGGCCCTGTAATTAATTCATTTGTTGGGTAGTAATAGTTTATTTCTTCATTTTCAGGATTACGGATTCCATCAAAAACAGAAATTGGCCATAACCAAGAAGAAAACCAAGTATCTAGCACATCTTCATCTTGCCTTAAATCTGCAAGAGTTACATCAGATTTTTCTTTTTGTGCTAAGATTAAGGCTTCCTCTTTACTTTCAGCCACAACATATTTATTACCTTCATAAAAATAAGCAGGAATTTGTTGTCCCCACCAAAGCTGACGCGATACACACCAATCTTTGATGTTTTCCATCCAATGACGATAGGTGTTCTTGAATTTTGGAGGATAAAATTGTATATCATCATTCATTACATGCTCCAAAGCAGGTTTTGAAAATTCCTCCATTTTACAGAACCATTGCATAGAAAGTTTTGGCTCAATTACAACATCTGTTCTTTCTGAAAAACCAACTTTATTTTGATACTCTTGTGTTTTTACTAAATATCCTTTTGCTTTTAAATCAGCTGCAATTTCTTCTCTTACAACAAACCTATCTTTACCAATATATAATTCAGCTTCTTCACTTAAAGTTCCATCATCATTTAGTATATCAATTGATTCAAGTCCATGCTTATCTCCCAATTTATAATCGTTAATATCGTGTGCAGGAGTGATTTTAAGAGCTCCTGTGCCAAATTCCATATCAACATACTCATCAAATATGATAGGTACTACTCTATTCACTAAAGGCACAATTGTTTTTTTACCTTTTAGGTGAGAGTAGCGTTCATCATTTGGATTTACACAAATAGCTGAATCTCCTAAAATAGTTTCTGGCCTTGTAGTTGCAATAGTTAGTTTTTCATTACTTCCTTCAATATCGTATTGTATATGATATAATTTTGAATTTACTTCCTTATGCATTACCTCTTCATCTGAAAGTGCTGTTTGTGCAGAAGGGTCCCAATTTACCATTCTAACACCTCTGTAAATTAATCCTTTATTGTAAAGATCTACAAATACTTTTATTACAGATTCACTCATGTCATCATCCATAGTGAATTTTGTTCTATCCCAATCGCAAGAAGCTCCAAGTTTTTTTAGTTGTTCTAAAATGATACCGCCATGTTTATCTTTCCATTTAAATGCATGTGATAAAAACTCTTGTCTAGTTAAATCATTTTTTTCTATACCTACTGATGCTAATTGTTCTACTACTTTAGCTTCTGTAGCAATTGACGCATGATCGGTTCCAGGAACCCAACAAGTATTAAATCCTTGCATTCTAGCTCTTCTAATCATTACATCTTGTAGCGTATTGTTTAGCATGTGTCCCATGTGTAGGACTCCAGTTACATTAGGTGGAGGTATTACAATGGTATATGCTTCTCTTTCGTCAGGCGTAGAATTAAAATACCCTTTTTCCATCCAGTGTGCGTACCATTTATCTTCAGTAGTTGATGGGTTGTATGATTTTGGAATACTCATTATATCTTATTGTTTATAATTTCGCAAATTTACAAATTCTATTGTTCTAATGAATTCTTAAATAATCTTATTTGTAAAAAGGAAATATTTTGTTAAATTTGCCGTTCATTATTTGAAAATAAACTTAAAAAATAAAAACTAAAAATGAAAAAAGTAATTTTATCATTAGCATTATTTGTAGGATTTACAACTGCTAATGCTCAAACAAAAGAAGATCCAAAAACTCAAACTGCAGAAACTGCTGCTAAATCTACAATTGATTTTGTATCAAAAGTTATTGATTATGGTACAATAGATTACAATGCTGATGGAGAGAGAAAGTTTGTATTTACAAATAATGGTACTGAGCCATTAATTATTAAAAATGCTAAAGGAAGTTGCGGTTGTACTGTTCCAACGTGGCCAAGAGAGCCTATTGCTCCAGGTAAAACTGCTGAAATCGGTGTAAAATATGCAACTAATAGAGTTGGAGCATTTACCAAAACAATTACTTTAACAACTAATGCTAGTAAAAAGCCAGTTATTCTAACTGTTAAGGGTAAGGTTAACGCAGGTGAGAAACCAACTGATGTTCCTGAGAAAAAGAAAGGAGGAGCTCCATTGGAGTAAAGATAATAAAATTAAAAAATATTACTACATTTCACCCCCAATTTAGGGGGTGTTTTTTTTATAAAATTTATAACTATGCCAAAAATCTCGAATAAGGGAGTTTCAATGCCAGAATCACCAATTAGAAAATTGGTTCCCTTTGCTGAAAAAGCAAAAAAAGCAGGCAAAAAAGTTTATCATCTTAATATTGGACAACCAGATATTAAAACACCAGATGTTGCTCTAAAAGCAATTCATGATTTTTCTGATAAAGTTGTAAAATACTCTCATTCAGCTGGTTTTGAGACCTACCGTAAAGGGTTAGCATCTTACTATAATAATTTAGGGATTGGAATTAATCAAAATGATATTATTGTAACAACTGGAGGATCGGAAGCCCTTTTATTTACATTAAATACATGCTTGGATGCTGGTGATGAGATTATAATCCCTGAACCATTTTATGCTAATTATAATGGATTTTCAACTTCAGCAGGTGTAACTGTAAAGCCAATTGCTACTAAAATTGAAAATGGTTTTGCACTTCCTAAAATTGAAGAATTTGAGAAGTTAATTACTGCTAAGACAAGGGCAATCCTTATTTGTAACCCGTGCAACCCTACAGGATATTTATATTCAAAAAAAGAGTTAGAAACTCTTAAAAATATCGTTTTAAAACATGACTTGTTCCTTATTGCAGATGAAGTGTATAGAGAATTTACTTATGATGGAAATGTAAATCATTCAGTATTAAATATTGAAGGGTTAGAAAATAACTCTATTGTAATTGATTCTACATCAAAAAGATATAGCATGTGTGGTATTAGAGTTGGTTGTGTTGTATCTAAGAACAAAGAATTCATAGCTACAGCTATGAAGTTTGCGCAAGCAAGGTTATCTCCTCCAACATTCGGGCAAATTGCAGGAGAGGCAGCCTTACAAACAGATAATTCTTATTTTAAAGAAGTAAGTAAAGAATATGTTTTTAGAAGAGATGTACTGATTGAAGGTTTAAATAATATTGAAGGGGTAATTTGTCCAAAACCAAAAGGAGCATTCTATGCAATTGCACAGCTTCCTGTTGATGACGCTGATAAATTTGCACAGTGGTTATTAGAAGATTTTGATTTAAATGGAGAAACAATTATGGTTGCCCCAGCTGCTGGTTTTTATTCTACTCCAAATACGGGAATTGATCAAGTAAGGATAGCTTATGTTCTAAATGTTAGTGCGTTACAATCTGCAATTAATATTTTGGAAGCTGCTCTTAAGGTTTATCCTGGAAGAATGTAAATTTTAACCACCAACTCTTTTATAATTATAGCCTTCTTTTTCAAGTATCTCCATTACCTTATCTCTTACACGTCCTTGTATGATAATTTCACCATTCTTAGCACTTCCTCCTACACCACATTTTGTTTTAAGCATTTTGCCAAGGCATTTTAAATCATCAGTAGTGCCAATAAAATCTTTAATTATAACTACAACATTGCCTGCTCTATGTTTGTCAATACAGACTTTTAGATTTTGTTGATTATTAGCAATAGTTTCCATCTTATTATCCTCATATTCATATTCAAAATCTGGATTAGTTGAGTACATTACTCCTCTTTTATTTTTCTTATTTTTCCCCATTTGGCATAAATATTTTTAAAGTTTTAGGCTTTACTTTGATTGTTATTAGATTCTTGCATTCAAGTGGCTCTCCATCTAAATGTATAATATTATTTTTACTATTGATGAGCATTTCGTTGGATTGAATGATCTCAACATATTGAGAAAGATGTACTTTTCCTTTTGATACTTGATACAAAATAAAAGGAATTTTCCATTTTGGTAACTCCTTGACAATTACAAAATCAATTAATCCATCAGAAACATTTGCTTTTGGAGCAATGCAACAATCATTTCCATATTGACTTGCATTTGCAAAAGCAATCAAATTAGCCTTTACTTTCTTACTCTTTCCATTATAATTTAATTGATATTCTTTAGCTTTATACTTAAAAACCTCATTCTTAATAAGCTTTAAATAGCTTATAAAACCTCTTTCTTTTAAATCAGAAAACAAATGGGCAATATGAGCATCAAAACCAATTCCTGAAACATTAACAAAAGGAATATTATTAGCCGTACAAGAATCAATTACTGATATTTTACAAGAATTTAATTGTAAAATAGCTTTTGTAATATCTTTTTTCATTCCAAAATGAAATGCAAATCCATTACCAGACCCACACGGAATTACTCCTAATGCAGTTTTGCTACCAATAATTGCTTTTGCACATTCATTTACTGTTCCATCTCCACCAACGGCAATTACAACATCAATTTTTTCATCAATAGCTATTTGACTTAGTCTTGTCGCATCTCCAATAGTGCTAGTGAATACTATATCATATTCAAAATTAGTATATTTTTCAAACACCGATTCTATTCCCCTCTGCTTTCCTGAGCCAGATATTGGGTTGATAATAAATCTAATCTTCATGATTCAATTTATTGTTTATCATTCTTTCATTGTAGGTTTGTTTGATAGATTTTAAGAGTAAAATATTATTCTTGTTATTTTCAATTTCTTTACTCAAATTTTTGTCAGAGTAACTTATATATTTCTCCTCCTTATTTATAATTATTGCAGATGGTGTAATGAATCTATATTGATTGTTAAGTTTACTGATCGCCCAATTATGGTTACTAAACATTGATTTGCCAAAACAAAAATACTTGTTATTATAATTGATTAATTCTAATAAAGTTGGCATGATATCAATTTGCTGAACAATATTATTATTTAGTCCAATAATAGAACTATCTCCTGAGAAAATAATTAGTGGAATTTCTATTCTTGCAGTTTTGTGTTTATATTTTTCTGAAAACCGAACACTTGATGTATGATCAGCAGTGATAATAAAAATCGTATTTTTATACCAATCTTTTTCTTTTGAATTTTTAAAGAACCGTGATAAAGAAAAGTCAGTATATTTTACAGTTTCTCTAATTCCAATATGCTTAAAATCATGTTTGTAATCAGACGGCAGTGTGTAAGGCGGATGAGAACTTAAAGTAAATAGTGTGCTAAAAAATGGTTCTTTTTTTTGATTTAAACCCTCATAGAAATACTGCATAAAAGGCTCATCATAGATACCCCAAATCCCATCAAAATCAAAATTATTATCATACTCTTCTAATCCAAAATAATCTGAAAATCCTGCTTTCTTGCTAAAACTGTGAAAACCCATCGTTCCTCGATTTCCTCCATGGTAGAATGAAGTATTATAGCCTTCTTTATTTAAAAGTGAGGCTAAGCTTTCAAACTTGTTTTGAGCATATTGTGAGGTAATAAAAGGGTTGTTCATTAAAGTAGGAATAGATGCAGTAATTGCTGGAAGAGCTTCAATAGACTTAAATCCATTTGCATAAGCATTATTAAAAACCAAACCATATTGCATTAAACTATCTAAAAATGGTGTGTATCCATTTCCATTATTATAAAATCCAACAAATTCTTTAGAATAACTTTCCAAAATCAGAATCACAATATTCTTTTTGTTTAATGCTTCTACATTTACGCTATGTATAGGAGAATAGATTTTATTTAGTTTTTCATTATTAAAATAATTATATGCTTTTAATCCTTTATTTTTAAATGAGTGCAGTATACTAAAAGGTGTATTTAAGATAAGTGATGCATTCTGTGAGCCACTTAATTCTCCTGCATTAATTGATTTTATTGGTTTTAATTGCAATCCACCTCTTGCTCCAATAATAAAAATAGCAGCGCCAATTAAAATAGAGGAAACTACATTCAGTGTTGATTTAATATCAAATCTAATTTTAAAACTTGGAATATATTTTATTTTAAATAACAACAATACTTGAACAAAAGAAAAAAGAGTAATTAACCAATAGTCTTTTAAGTATTGAGGAATAATATTCTTTGCATCACTTCCTAGATGTATTAGCTGAAAGAAATCTGTTGTTGTTCTTTTTTGAGTAAATTTAAAATACTCAATATCCATATTATTAATTAAAATAAAAGGAATATTAACTAGCAAGAAAATCCAATTTGTTACTTTTTGATAATATTTATTTCCTTTATAATTATGTGGCAATAGGAAAAGCAAGAAAATAGGGATGTTAATATAAACTAATGCTGAAATATCAAAGCGTAAACCCTCAATAAATTCTAAAATGGTAGCTCTAGTAAAACTATCAATATTATTAAAGTAAAAGAAAAATCTACTAGCTGTATACATTGCTAAAAGAATAGATATTCTTTTCAAATATGTTTGCAAATATTTCATCTAACTACAATCACAATTATTATCGTTACAATTATCTTTCTTTATAAATTTAGTTACTAAATAATACAATGCATAACCTACAATAATTAAGACAATTATTTCTTGCCAATTCATCTATTAAATTTTTAACAAAGTAAAGAAAATATTGAGTAGTTTTGGCACTAAATTAAAATGAAAGATGCAGTTTAACAGAAAATCCATTTCAGACAAAGAATTAGTTGATTTATATAAGTCAATAATAAAACCAAGATTAGTAGAGGAGAAGATGATGATTCTCTTAAGGCAAGGTAAAATTTCTAAATGGTTTTCAGGTATTGGACAAGAGGCAATTTCTGTCGGAGTAACATCTGCACTAGATTTAGATGAATACATCTTGCCAATGCACAGAAATCTAGGTGTTTTTACGGCAAAAAACATTCCTTTACAAAGATTATTTTCTCAATTCCAAGGAAAAGCTAATGGATTTACTAAAGGTAGAGATCGGTCTTTTCATTTTGGAACAAAAGAGCATCATGTAGTAGGGATGATTTCTCATTTAGGACCTCAGCTAGGTGTAGCAGATGGAATTGCATTAGCTAATAAATTAAAAGATAATAAAAAAACAACAGCTGTTTTTACTGGAGATGGAGGAGCAAGTGAGGGTGATTTTCATGAGGCTTTAAATGTTGCAGCAGTATGGGATTTGCCAGTAATTTTTGTGATTGAAAATAATGGTTATGGACTTTCAACACCTAGTTCAGAGCAGTTTAGGTGTAAGCAATTTGCAGACAAGGGAATTGGATATGGAATTGATGCTTATACTATTGATGGAAATAATATTCTTGAAGTTTACTCAGCAGTAAAAGATTTAAAAAAACAGATTACTAAAAATTCAAAACCTATTATTTTAGAATGTATGACTTTCAGAATGAGAGGTCATGAAGAGGCATCTGGAACTAAATATATACCTAAAATATTGATGGAGAAATGGGGAAAATTAGATCCTGTTGAAAATTATGAAGCATTTTTGCGTAAAGAAAAAGTAATTTCACAATCAGATATTGAGAGATTCAAGAAGGATATTAAATCAGAAATAAATAATGCTTGGAAATTATCTGATGAAGAGTCAAAAATAACATCAACAGCTGAAAAAGAACTTATAGATATTTATCAAAATTATACTCCAGAGGTCATCAATCCTTCAAATATTAAAACTGAAAAAAGATTTATTGATGCAGTTTCTGATGGCTTGAGGCAATCAATGCAAAAACATGATAACTTAATAATTATGGGACAAGACATTGCAGATTATGGGGGTGTTTTTAAAATTACTGATGGCTTTATGAATGAGTTTGGAAAAGAAAGAGTCCGTAATACTCCAATCTGTGAATCTGCAATTGTTAGTGCTGCTTTAGGATTGTCAATTAATGGCTACAAATCCGTAATTGAAATGCAATTTGCTGATTTTGTTACTTCTGGATTCAATCCTATTATAAATAACCTTGCAAAAACTCATTACAGATGGGGGGAAAATGTTGATGTTGTAGTTCGTATGCCTACAGGTGCTGGTGTAGGTGCGGGACCATTTCATTCTCAATCTAATGAGGCATGGTTTACTCACACACCAGGTTTAAAAGTAGTTTATCCTGCTTTTCCTGAAGATGCAAAAGGACTTTTAAATGCATCAATAAACGATCCTAATCCAGTAATGTTTTTTGAACATAAAGCACTTTACAGAAGCTTAAGTGAAAAAGTTGCTAATGATTATTTTACTAATGAAATTGGTAAGGCAAACCTTTTAAAAGAAGGAGACAATGTAAGTATTATTACTTACGGAATTGGGGTTCATTGGGCTTTAGATGTCCTTAAAAATAATCCAGATATTTCTGCCGATTTAGTAGATTTAAGAACACTTATTCCTTTGGATAAAGAAATGGTGTTAAATTCTGTAAGAAAGACAGGAAAAGCAATTGTTTTGCATGAGGACTGTATGATTGGTGGATTTGGTGCTGATTTAGCTTCTATAATTTCTGATGAATGTTTCGAGTTTTTAGATGCTCCTGTAAAGCGTTCAGCATCAATGGATACACCCGTTCCTTTTGCAATTGATTTAGAAGATACATTCTTAGCTAAGAAATATTTTGAATCACAATTAAAACAACTTTTAGCCTACTAGAACCTTAGCTTTTTCACTAATCTATTACATATCTAAAAAAAAAAAACGTTATTTGTATCTTTAAAAAATCAGAAATAAAAGCTAATTTAATGACAAACTATTCAATTGTAAGTAAAAATTATGCAATTTATATTCTTCTATTTATTTTTACTTTTTCCTCATGTATTACTAATCGTGATCTGGAGTATATTAGATCATCAAAAGAAATAAAAAATGCAAAAGTAAATAAGCAGGATTACAATTTGCAAATGGGAGATTTGATATCAATTCAAATTAGTACTACTACAGAGCAGCAGCATGATTTTTTTAATAAAGAAAATTTAGCAAATTCTCAATTAATGGTGCAAAACCCTTATCTCTTTGGCTATATTATTAAAGAGGATGGAAATCTTGATTTACCTTCATTTGGTAAGGTTAGGGCAGAAGGATTTACATTACAAGAGTTAGAGAATGTAATAAAAAAAATTGCAGAATCTTACTTTGAAAGTCCAATAGTAAAGTTAAATATTATCAACTTTGAGATCAGTATACTTGGAGAGGTAAATAATCCGGGAACATTTAAGATTATTGATCCTGAAGTAAATATACTTTACGCTTTAAGTTTATCTGGTGATATGACTCAATTTGGAAACAGAAGAAAAGTTAAAGTTATCAGAAACGAAAATGAATTGAACAGAGTTTTTTATGTTGATTTAACTAAAAAGGGAGTATTGAATAATGCTGATTTTATGCTACAACCTCATGACATTATTTATGTTTCACCACTTAGAAAAAAATTCTATGCCTTTAATAATATAAGTAATATAGTATCAATGTCATTATCAGCAGTTACATTGTTTCTATTAATCAATAATAATTAAGAAAATGGCAAATCAATTAGATGAAATAATAGATTTTAGATACTTATTTTTTAAAATAATTAAGAATTGGCCACTTTTTGTGATCTCTTTATTGCTTACTTTTTCTCTCGCTTTTGCTTACATTAGATACTCTCCTGAGATTTATAAAGTAGAAACTTCTTTCCTTATTAAAGAAGACAATACAATGCCAACTGCTTCTGATTTGTTGTACAATAACATGTCGTCAGATAATGTAAGTTTAGAAAACAAAGAGTTGATGTTAAAATCATACCCTTTGATTCATAAAACTTTAAAAGATTTAAGATTTGATATTGGATATTATATTGTTGGAAATGTTAAAGTTTCGGAAACATTTCATGCTCCAATACTTTTAAATTGTAGTTCTACAGAAAAAGTTTCTGGAAAATCATTTGAGATAGAAATCCTTAATGAAAATAGTTTTCTGATGACAGATGAAGAAACTAGTGAAGTAAGGACTTGTAATTTTGATGAAGAATTTATTTTTCATGATTCTGAAATGAGTGTAAGTATTAATACTAATTTTCAATTTAGTACTGAAATGAAACTCCCTAAGACAGTTATTAAATTTTATAGTTTAAAATATCTTACTCAATCTTATCAAAAGAAGATAATTATATCACAAAAAGATAAAGAATCTACAGTTTTAAATATTTCTATTTTATCTGAAGATCAGTTAAAGGGAGTTACCTTCTTAAATCATCTAACTTATAACTACATACAAAAGGAAATTGAAGAAAAGAATATAGCGTCAAATAATACTGTGAAATTTATAAATGAGCAGCTTATTGAAATGAGCGATTCGTTAACTCTTATTGAACAGCGAATTCAGGAATTTAAAAATGATAATAAAGTAATTGATTTAAGTTTAAAGTCTCAAAGTATATATACAACTATTGTAACACTAGAAACTGAATTAGCAAAGAGTAAAACTATAAACAACTATTATGACTACTTATCAGAGTACTTACTAAAAGAATCTAATTTGGAAGGAATTAGTGTTCCCACCTCTTTTGGTGTTAATGATCTTTCATTAAACTCTCTAATAAAAAACTTAGTTGAAATTCAGATTAAAAAGAACATATTAATTGATGGTGGGCAAGTAAATAATCCTTCAATTTCACAATACAAAAGACAAACAAAACAGCTAGTTTTAAATTTAAAAGAAGCTATAATAACTTCAAAAAGTGCAAATAATTTATTAATCACTGATTATAAAGCTAGAATAAGCAAGCTGGAAAGTTCTTTGGGAAATATTCCTCAAATTGAAAGGGAACTTTTTAGTATAGAGAGATTACGGTCAATCAGTGAGAATATTTATATTTTCTTATTAAAGAAAAGGGCAGAAGCTAAAATTACTTCGTCATCAAATGTTTCAGATAGTAAGGTGCTTGAACCTGCAATATATTTTAATAAAAAACCAGTTAGTCCAGATAGAAATATTAGTTTCTTGATAGCATTATTAATTGGTCTTATATTGCCAATTATGTTCATGTTCATTTCTGAGTTAATAAAAGACAATATTATTACGCGAACTGATTTAGAGAGTTCTACTACAATTCCTATTTTAGGTATGATTGGGGGTAATGATAGTTCACATAATTTACTCTCTAAGCAAAATCCAAAATCTCCTGTTTTTGAGGGATTCAGAGCTTTACGTTCTAATTTAAATTTCTTTAACACTAATTCTGAAAAGAAGGTTTATCTAGTGACCTCATCAATTAGTGGAGAGGGGAAGACATATATTGCTTCAAACTTAGCTATTGTTTATGCGAAATCGGGTAGAAAAACATTAGTAGTTGGAGCCGATTTAAGAAGGCCACGACTTTATAATGATTTTTCTTTGAAGAATAATTTAGGAATGACTAATCATATATTTGGTGATAAGTCATTAAATGAGGTGATTATAAAATCAGATGTTGAAAATTTAGATATTTTAATTTCAGGCCCTGTACCAGCTAATCCTTCTGATGCTTTACTTAATGAAAAATTCGAGAAAATGTTAACTTCCTTAAAAGAACAATATGATATTGTTATATTGGATACACCGCCATTAGGATTGGTAGCGGATGCCTTAACTTTAATGCAATATTCTGATATCAATTTGTATGTGGTAAGGCAGAGTTATTCTCAAAAAGGGATTTTATCATATGTAAATGATTTGTTTATTAAAAATAGAGTAGGAGATATACAAATTGTATTTAATGATGTTAAAGAAGGTAGTGGTGCCTATGGATATGGATATGGATATGGATATGGATATGGCTACGGCTACGGATATGGCTATACTAATAATTCAGAGTATTTTGCTGATAGCGAAAAGAAATAACAATGAAAAGTCAATATATTAATCCAAAAGTGATTGCAGAAATTGGTTGCAACCATAAAGGAAATATGGATATAGCAAAAAAGTTGTTGAAAATAGCTTCAGTAAGTGGAGTTGAAGTCGCTAAATTTCAAAAAAGAAATAATATAGAACTATTGACAAAAGAGCAATATAATACTCCTCACCCTAACCCTATAAATTCCTATGGAGATACTTATGGAACTCATAGAGAGTTTTTGGAATTTAATGTAGATCAGCATAGAGAATTGAAAGAATATGCTGAAAGTTTAGGTCTTATTTACTCTTCTTCTGTTTGGGATACTACATCTGCAAAAGAGATAAGCAAATTAAAGCCTGAATTAATAAAAGTTCCTTCAGCATGCAACAATCATTTCGATATGTTAAAGGTTTTAAGAGATGATTATAAAGGAGAAGTCCATATTTCATTTGGAATGACAACTAAAGATGAGGAAGAACAAATCGTATCGTTTTTTGAAGATACAAATCAAGGTAATAGATTAGTTCTTTATTCTTGTACTTCTGGGTATCCTGTTCCTTTTGAGGATGTTTGTATGTTAGAAATCGTCAGAATTAAAGAGAAGTTTAAAGATAGAGTTAAAGCCATTGGTTTTTCTGGACATCATTTAGGAATTGCAGTTGATGTTGCAGCATATGCGCTTGGAGCTGAATGGGTTGAAAGACATTTTACTTTAGATAGAACTTGGAAAGGAACGGATCATTCAGCATCCTTAGAACCTACAGGACTTAAAAAGTTAGCTAGAGATTTAAAAGCTACACATAAAGCGCTAACTTACAAACGATCAGACATTTTAGAGATTGAACAAGTTCAAAGAGATAAATTAAAATATAGAAAAAAATAATGAGTGTAATTGCATTTATTCCAGCAAGAGGAGGTAGTAAATCTATTCCAGAAAAAAACATAAAGTCTTTCTGTGGTAAGCCTCTCATATTCTGGAATTTACAAGAATTACAAAACTCAAATGCAGACAATATTGTTGTTGCAACAGATTCTGAAAAAATTAAGAATATTGTAAACTCATTTAACTTTTCAAAAGTAAGTGTTTATGATAGGAGCAATGAGAACTCTCAAGATATTTCTTCTACTGAATCTGTAATGTTAGAATATATAAATAGTATAAGTCTATCAGACACTGACACTTTTATGTTAGTGCAAACTACTTCTCCATTTACTCAGAAAAATCATTTTAATGAAGGTTTAGAATTATTTGAAAAACATGATGCTGTTCTGAGTTGTTGTGAGTCAAAAAGATTTTCTTGGAGAGATGGAAAATCCATGAATTACGATATTTACAACAGACCAAGAAGACAAGATTTTGAAGGTACTTTAATTGAAAATGGAGCTTTTTATATTTCTTCAGTTTCAGATATTAAAAAGACAAAAAACAGAATTTCAGGAGATATTGCTACTTATAAAATGCCAGAATTTACTTATATTGAAATTGATGAGCCAGAAGATTGGATTGTTGCTGAATCATTAATGAAAAAGTTTATTCTGAAAGATAAAAATCCAGATTTTTCAAAGATTAAAATCTTCTTATCTGATGTAGATGGAGTTTTGACAAATGCGGGAATGTACTATACTGAGAATGGAGATGAGTTTAAAAAGTTCTGTACTTATGATGGAATGGGGTTTCAGCTATTACAAAAAACAGGTGTTAAAGTCGGAATACTTACAACAGAAGATAGAGAGTTAAATAGAAGAAGAGCAAAGAAACTAGGTTTGGATTTTGATTTTCATGGTGCAAAGGATAAATTACAAATTGTTAAGGATTTATGTGAAAAGGAAAATATTTCCCTAGATGAAATTGCATATATTGGTGATGATGTGAATTGTTTTGAACTCCTGTCAAATGCAGGAGTTTCTGCTTGCCCTATGAATGCAGTTTCTAAAATTAAATCTATTCCAAATATTATTCAACTAAAAAGGAATGGAGGTGATGGTGTTGTTAGAGAGTTTGTGGAAATAATACTTTCATAAAATGAAATTTTGGAGGGATATAAAGGATTTTATACTTTCTTATTATTATCCCAAAAATCAATATTTTTTAGTTTCTTTTCCTAAAACTGGTCGTACTTGGCTTAATTATATGCTAAAACAAATGGTTAAGCAAAGTAATCATCCACTAAAAAATAATGAAAATTTTATATGTAACGAACATGATAGTTCTGAGATAATTATTGAAAATGGAACAAGAAACAACCCTCATGATGTTTTTAAATTTACTTCAAGAAATAGATACAGGAGAGGAAAGGTTTTATTTTTGGTAAGAGATCCTAGAGATGTTGTTGTTTCTCATTTTCATCAGGTAACAAAAAGAGCAAAAAACCCTTTTGTTTTTAACTCAATCTCGGACTTTGTTAAAGATGATATTTTAGGTTTTAAACGAATTATACAATATTATAACCTGTGGTTTTTTCAAAAAGATATTCCTAAAGACTTTTTGTTAATTAAATATGAAGATTTACTAAATCAAGGAGTGGATACTTTGTCTGAAATTAATAAGTTTTTTAATATTAATATTACCAAAGATAAAATTGAGAAAATTTATTCTGAATCTTCTGCAAATAAGATGAGAAAGAAAGAAAAAGAAAACAAGCTAGAAGGTTTTACGGATTTTGGAAAAGATAGAGACAAGTTAAAGGTAAGAAATGCAAAAAGTGGTGGTTTTATAAACGAACTTTCAGAAGATGATATTTTGTTTTGTAATAAGGAAATGAAGTTGTTAAATATTTATTATAAATACAAGACATGATAAATTTATTCATTTCATTTTACTACTTTATAAAACTCTTTTTCAAGAAGCAAGGAATAGATGTTGTTTTCTATTATCCAAAACACTTTAATAGAGGAGAAGACAATCAGAATCTATTCTTAAAACCACTATTTGAAAGTTGCAAAAAACATAATATTTCCTATTTAGTTTTTGAGGAACCTGACATAAAATCTGATAAGAAAAGACATAAAAAAAGCATTCCGTTCGACTTTCCTTTTTATTTAATTGTTCTACTTAGGAAATTTGGTTTTAGAGATAAGTCCTCTGCAAATATCTTATTATTTCTTTTCCTCAGAAACCTAAAATTTAAGAATGTAATTGTTCTTTCTCAATCTCTTATTGAATTTTTCAGAGGGTTAGATAAGGAAGCAAAAATATTTGATTTACAGCACGGAATTATCTTTTCAGATAAGAAGAGTTATATTTCAGATGGTAAGGCAAATTCGAATATTTCGGATGATAATGTTCAGTTATTACTCTTTGGGAATGGATTTAAAGAAATTCTAGATTTATCAGATAATACAAATTATTATAAGAAAAGTTCTCATGTAATTGGAGTTGAAATATCAAAATATTTTCGACATTTTAACCCAAATAGAATGGTTTTAATTACGTTACAAATCACAGAAGATCATACTGAGAAGCAAAACAAAAAAATGTTAGATGAAATTATTAAAATTGTTGATTCTAATAAAGATTTATGTTTCTATATTAGGAATCATCCTAGGTTTAATAACTGTATTGATATTAGTGAATTAGAAAGGAAAACAAATAAAGCTCCAGAAAGTTTAATGGAGTGTTTTGCACTTTGTTCAATTCATATTACCGAATATTCTACAACTATTTTTGAGTGTGCAAAATTTGGTATTCCAACAATTTTTATTAGTTCATTAAAGGAAGATTTTAATATGTTTGAAACAGATTTTAAGTATCCTTTTGACATTGAAATTGTAGATGTTATAAAGGATTATAGTAATTACTCTGATGAAGTAATTAGTTGGAGAAAAAAATACTATTCTGATTATGATGAAGATAAATTTATTTCATTATTAAAATGAGAAAAAAGATATTTTTAGGAGCTTATGTAAATGTAATTAATGCGCAAAACATTAATTGCAAATCTATTGCATTTCATCTGGATAAAAATAAGTACTCAGTAAAAACTCTTGTTTTAGGAAATAAAAATATTGAGATATTAGATAATGTAAGTTTTATTAAAGTCTCAACTTTAGGATATAAAATTTCAAATTTATTTGCATTTATTAAAGGTGTGCTATGGGCTGATGTTTGTTATTTTCCAAAACATCAATCAACACCAAAACTTGCTTTAAAACTTGCTAATCTACTAGATAGGAAAACTTTCACTACTATTGAAGGAAACATGTGTGATACAAGCAAAAAAAGTATGATTGAGAATTTTGGAACTTTAGAAAATATGAAAAGCCACTTTTCTATGATTCCTAATGTTTTTGGAATTACACCACACTTAATTCTGTCATCTAATTGTGGTGTTTTAATAAATAAGAACCCCCTTTTTCTTGGTGTAGACAAGAATAATTTTAAGAATAAAGGTGTTAAGAGTAAAGTTAAGAATTTGGTTTTTATTGGTAGTCTTATAAAAAGAAAAAACCTTAACGATATTTTAGATTTGGCAAAACACTTTAAGAATATTACATTTAATATAATTGGAGATGGTCCCCTAAAAGATGAATTGGAAAATAAATCAACAACTAATGTTATTTTTTTTGGAAAATTAAATTCTTATGAGATTTCAAATCATTTACAGAATATGGACTTGCATATTTTATTGTCTAGGTCTGAAGGTTTTCCGAAAGTAATCTTAGAGACTGCATCATCAGCTATTCCATCAATATTGTATGATGATTATGGTGCAGATAGTTGGATAAACCATTCAGAAAATGGTTTTGTTGTTTCTACTTTTACAGCAGTAAAAAGTATAATTGATAATTTAATTGAAAATCCTGATTTGTTGATTAGAAATTCAGAAAATGTTTTAGAACTTGCTGAAAAATTTGATTGGAAAATAATTATTAAATGTTGGGAAAAAGTAATTGATAATTTAAAATGATAGAATATTTAAAAGATAAATATTATTGGTTTAAAACGTATAATAAACTAAATCTTTTCCTAAAAGATAAGGAAGAATCTATTCTTTTATTTGGTTATCCGAAAAGTGGGAATACATGGTTTAGGTTATTAATTTACAATTACTTAAACCTTCAGGGTGATCAAAATTTAGGGTCGACTATTTCTTTTGATGAGTTAAATAGCCAGCAAAATAATGTAATGGACAGAGGTTCTGTTTTTTTACCAGAAAATAGTTTTCCACTTTTTTATAGGACTCATAAGATTTATAATAGACCTTATAGCTTATTTAATAATAAAATTTTCATTCACAGAAATCCGTTAGACACATTAATTTCAGCTTATTATTTTTATAAAAAAAGAGATATTCCATTCTCTGGTGATCCTGTAAATTTAAGAGAAAAGCTGATGGATATAGATTTTTATGTTTCTTATAAAATTAATTTCTGGATAAAGTATTTCAGAATTTCAGTAAAGAAGGCGGATATTGTTATGAACTATTCTGATATGAAAAATGATACAAGAAAAGAATTAACAAAATTAGTTCAGTTTTTAAATTGGGATTTGGATGAAGGTCTTATTAAAAAATCAGTGGAATTCTCATCATTTAATAAAGTAAAAAAAATGGGAAAGGAGCAATCTCAACAATATGGAAATGGTCCTAAGGATGGAAGTTTTAAAGGTGAATTTACTAGAAATGGAGAGGAGGGACAGTTTAATAATAAACTTAAAAAAGAAACTATTGAACTGGTCTTGCATAAATTCCCAGAATTTAAAAATCTATACCCAAATTTAATTGAATAATAAAGAAACATATTTGGTGATTACTCCATTCTTTCCTTCAGAAGATGCTTTTGTTGGAAGTTATGTTTATGACCAAATTAATGAGATTTGTAAACAATCTGAATTTCATATTGAAATTGTTAAATTGGTTTCTTTTTTCTCTACCGAGAAAGATTATATTTTTAAAGGTTTTAGAGTGTCAGTTTTTAAAGTTATTGATATTCCTTTTTTTATTTTCCCAGCTATATTTAATAGCTTAAATAAAATCAGACTTAAAAGTTTTTTAAAGAGACAAAAAATAAATAGTGTTAAGTTTTCACATTCTCATGTTTCTTATCCTGCATCTTATTTAGCAGAAGATCTAGATTGTAAAAAAATTGTTCAACATCATGGATTAGATGTTTTACAATTGTTAATTGGAAGAAGTCGTTTTGCTAGAAAAATACAAAAGAATTTCCTTATTAAAAACAGTCTTAATCATTTAAACAAAGCAGATTTGAATATTGGTGTTTCACAATTAGTTTTAGATAAATTGAATGAGTTTAAGGGTTATTACCCAAAAAACGAATTAGTTCTGTATAATGGGGTAGATACTTCAAAATTTTTCCCTTTAAAAAATGATTGTAATAAAATATTCACAATTGGATGTGTTGCGAACTTTTGGGAGATAAAAGATCATATAACTTTAATAAAGTCAGTTAAAAAAATAGTTGAAAAAGGCAAAGAAATTAAACTCAGATTAATTGGGTCAGGCCCTACTTTAAGTTTTTGTGAGGAGTTTGTGAAAAACAATAATCTTTCTAAAAATATTATCTTTGAAAAAGAGATAGAACACGAAAAACTAAATCAGTTTTTTAACGAAATTGATTTATTTGTATTGCCTTCCTATTATGAAGCACTTGGGTGTGTTTATTTAGAAAGTTGGGCAACAAACACTCCTTTTATTGGCGTTAAAAATCAAGGCATAGCTGAGCTTGTCCCTGATTCTGAAAGGATGTTAGTTTCAGAAAAAAATCCTAATGAGTTAGCAGTAAAAATAAATTTTTTCATTAATAATGATTTTAAATTAACTACTGTAGAAGAATTTTCTTTAGAAACTACAATTTCTAACTTCCTTCTTAATAAAATATTCAGAGCTAATGATTAGATATATATTGAGAAATTACCGTAATTTAAAATATGCTAATTCGCAAAAACATAAGGTAGGAAAGGAGGGTAGTTTGCTACATGCATTTCACCAAACTAAAACTGTTTTTATACATATTCCTAAAACAGCTGGAATTTCGCTTTTAAAAGCTATATATGGTAAAGTATCTTTAGAAAGTCATAGAACCTATGAATTTAATAATTTGATATTAGGTATTACAAAAAATCAATATTTCAGCTTTTCATTTGTTAGAAATCCTTTTGACAGGCTTTATTCTACATATAATTTCCTTCAGAAAGGTGGAATAAATAAGCTTGATGTAACTTCATTTCAAAACCATCTTGCTAAACATACTGATTTTGAAGATTTTGTATTAAACGGATTAAATAAAAAAACTATTTTTCAAGTTACTCATCTATTGCCTCAATCTTATTTTATTTGTAATAAAAAAGGTGAGGTGTTGGTTAGCTTTGTAGGTAGATTTGAGAATTTAATAGCTGATGTTAATCATTTATCAGAAAAACTTGGAAAGGAAATTAACTTAGAACATCTAAATAAAAATAAAAAAAGAAGTTATAAGGAAGTCTATTCCCAAGAAATGATTGAAGTTGTCAATAAGGTTTATGAAGATGATTTAAGAATATTTAATTATGAATTCTAGATGTTAAAACTGATTATTAGACAAGCTAATTGGGGAATATTGGGTTCAATATTTGCTGTTGCTATTGGTTTTTTTGTTAAGATTTATGTAATTGACATTGTTGGTATTTCTAATTGGGGAAAATATGTTTCAGCACATACCTTTTCAACATTTATGGATGTCTTTCTGACTTTTGGAATTCCTGTAGTAATTGTAAAATTCTTTCCTGATTTATGGAAAGTAAATAAGGAATATGCACTTCAATTTTTATCAAAAATCCTTAAACTTTCATTTGTATTAAGTTTCGTTCTAATTATAGCTCTATATTTTGTTTCTCCTCTTTTAGATAGATTTGTATATACTAATATTGATGGGTTTTCATTAGTACTTTTTCTAATTGCTTTACATACTCCAATTTCAATATTTACTGGAATAATTACTGCATTATATAGATCAGTTTTAAAAATAAAGGAAATAATAATATATAGTACAGTTATAACTGTTCCAATTCGTGCAATATTAACTTTTATAATTTTTCAATACACAAACAATATTTTGTATTTTATTGGAATTGAACTTTTTACAACTTCTTTGTCATTATTACTTTTGTTCAGAAGATTCAATAAGGACGAATTTAAACTATTTAATCATTCAGTAAGTCCTGACTTTTTTTGGGACAATAAGATGGTTTCCTATGGTAAAAAAATGTATGCTAATGCAATAGTTCACTTCTTTTCTGCACAGTCTTTACGAATAGTTTTAAGTATTGCTCTCCCTCCTTTAAAACTAGGTGTTTATAGTATATTATTATCAATTACTGGTGTTGCCATGTTTTTAATAAAAAATCTTAATCAGGTATTCGCCCCAGCAATTGCAAAATTGTATAAGGAAAAGAAAATAGATGAGCTAGATAAATTGTTTAAAAAAACAACTTTTATTGTAAATTTAATAACTCTTCCTTTTATGATTATTATTATAATTTTTACAGATGAGATATTAGGGCTTTATGATAAATCAGGAGATTTAATAGCATACAAACCATATTTATTTTGTCTAATGATAGCAAGAATGATATCTTTATTTGCAGGAAGTTCAGGAGCATTTATGATAATGGCAGGATTGGAACAGAAGGAACTTAAATTGCAAACAATTAAGGCAGTATTAATAACTATTTTAGCAATAATTTTAGTTAATAAATTTGAATTGATTGCAATTGTATCATTATTTATAGGATTTATGTTATTCATTAATATTTCACAACTCATTTACATAAAACGTAATATTAAGATATCTCCATTTAGCTCAGATTTATTAAAATTAATCCTTTTAACAATTCCATTGCTTTATTTTTCTATCATAAATAATTATAATTTTAGTATTTTAGAAATTACACTAACACCTTTTCTAATATATTTGTTATTCTTTGTATTATTTATTAAACAAATAAAGGATATAGTAAAGATTGTAAGATGATAAAGTGGCTATTTAAATATGGGGCGGTAATATTTCTGTTTAATACAGTACTTTTATCAATAGAGAGCACATTCTATTTGGGCAACCAAATATTCCTAGCTATAATGGGAATATTTACTATTTTTTTATTAATAAATCCAATTCTGATAAAGATAGTGATTTTTCATAAAGCTTTTTCATTTCTATTGGTTATTAACATTTTAAACTTACTGTATTTTATATTTTTTCATTCAGTTTTTGATATTGAAGCCATACAATATTTACTTGCTAGGGCAATGCAGTTTTCAATTATCTCTATTTCAATATATTTTCATTTTGATTATTATAAAACACAATTTTTAAATCATATTGCTATTATAGTTTTATTTATTGTAATTTTAAGTTTATTATTTTATCCTAATGTTTTCTCTGGCAGATACGAGGGCATTATCTGGAATTCAAATATGTTAGCATCATTTATTGTTATTGCTTTCTCAATATTATTTCTAAAAAATAAAGATAAAAGTTTAAGAGATTATATACCCTTATTTCTTTTATTAGTTATTGCTTTGGCTACAGGATCAAGAGGTGCATTAGTTGGTCTTGCAATTTGCATCGGATTAAAATATGGCTTTAGCTTAAGAAATATTATATATTCTATAATAGCTTTTTCAATCTACTTTATCGTTTCAAGTATTAATCTAGACACAAGTATAAATAGATTTGCAGAACAAAGTATTTTTAACGATAGGATTGAACAAGCTTTTTTTGCAATTGAGAATATTAATAAAAGTTTATTTTCAGGATATGGATTAAATGAATACTCTGGCCTACCAAAAGATATAAGTTTACCAAAAAGATTTAAAGGACAAATAATGACATCACATAATGGTTATCTTTCTATTTTGTTACAATATGGAGTTTTGTTTGGAGGATTTATACTAGCGTTAATATTTGTTAAAGCATCTCAGCTAATTTCATTCTTTAGGTTTAGTAATGATTCAGAGAAAATATTTATCTTTATTATAATCTATACGTTTGTATCTTCAATTTATGAAACATTAATTACGGGTATTAATGAATTTCATACTATCCTTTTTTGGTTCTCTTTAGCTTTCCTTTCTTATTCAAAGTTTAAAAAAGATTATGAAAATTAAAGTATTTAATAATAAAGAAGATATCCTAATTTTAAAAGAGGATTGGGAAGCACTTTTTGATAAAGGAAATTATTCTTTTTTTCAATCTTTTACCTATTGCTATAATTCAATTTTAAAGTACTCAAAACCATTTATTATTTGTTACTATGAAGATAGAAAGTTAGTTGAAATATGGCCTCTAGAGTTGAAAAAAAATAAACTTTTATTTATTAATGATACTCATGCGGATTTCTGTGATATTATTTCTGAAACAGCTTCATTAACAGTTGTAGATTTTCTTAAGGAGAATAAGCTGGCAAGTAAACTAAGATTAAAAAACCTAGAAAAAGAAAGTATTGCTATTAAGAAGACAGAAAGTATAAAAGTGAAAGATGTTTTATTTAGTCTAAATTATTCATTACTTAAGCTTGAAAAATCTGATAATTTTCCTTCTAATTTTAATCACTTTATCTACAGACAAAAAAGGCGGTTAAAACGAATTCTTAGCAAGTATCAATACAATACTATGTTTTATGAGATTGAAAGTTCAAACTTTCCTATTGAGAAGATAAAAAAACTTAGAATACAAATGATTGAATTAGAAATTAGAAATCATAAGTTTCTAGATGATGATTTAATTTCACTTACTGAAAATCTTTATAACGCAGGAGTTTTAGTTGTTTATGAAATTTTAGTAGAAAATAATACAACAGCAATTTCATTAATCTTTAAAAAAGATTATTATTATTCTTTTTGGATAGATTTATTTAACGACCAACAGATGATGAATTTAGTAAGTAATACTGCTTTTATTAAAAAAAATACTGAAAAAAATTCTGCTACATTCAATTTTGGAAGAGGGGTTTATAGGTATAAAATTCAGAATTTTGGACCTAAAGTGATTCCGTTATTTGAATTAAATACCTACAGTACAGAAGTTGAAAAACACTTGTCTTTATATTTAAAATCAGCTAAACGAGTTTTAAAGAAACTTTATAAAAAATTTAGATGAAAATATTCTGTTATTTTGTTGAGCCAGCATCTTATACGCTAGATTTAGCAAAGAATGTTTATGATAAAAATAAAATTGATTATTGTTTTATCAAATCTAGATCTTTAGTTAAATCTGATTCAAAATCTAATAAAGAAATGCTAAGTGAGAAGTCTATTTTTGATAAGATTAGGTTTATTGTAAAGATATTTAAAGAAAATAATATGATTATTATAAATGGCTATAATAACTATCCTTTTATACTAACCTTTATTTTAAATGTTTTTTCTTGTAATAAGAGGTTAATTGCAACAGAATCAGATACTCAATTACAAATTCCTGTTAATCCAATAAAAAGATTTATCAAGTGTATTTATTTATCAATTATCTTTAGAAACAAATATATTTTAGGTTTTTCTGGAGGGAACGACTCACATAAAGACCTTTTTAGGCACTATGGAATGGAGGATAAAAGGATATTTTTAATGCCAATGATGGTCGATAACTCTAAATTTTATCAAAAAAATAAAGTTCTTCCAGAAGTTTTCTATTTTCTTTATGTTGGAAGACTTCTTAATCATAAAAATGTTGAAGAACTTATTAAAGTATTTAAATCAAGATTTAACACTTTAAATGCTGAGCTCAGGATAGTCGGAGAAGGAAAGGAAGGAGGATATTTGAGAGATAAGTATCAATCAGAAAAAGTAAAGTTTGTAGGAAAAAAATTTACAAAAGATCTTATTGAAGAATTTCAGAAAGCATCATGTTTAGTATGTCCTTCAAAATTTGAGCCATGGGGATTGGTTGTAAATGAAGCATTATCAGCAGGATTACCTGTAATTGCAACTAAAGAGGTTGGAGCTTCATTTGACTTAATAAATGGAAAAGAAACAGGCTATGTAGCAGCCAATATGACTGAGTTTGGAGATTATATGGTAGCGCTTTTTAATAATCCTAAAAAGCTAAAGGTGTTCTCTAAAAATGGATCTGATTTGATGCAAAATAAATGGAATTATGATTTTTATAATTATTGCTTAAATAAATCAATAGATAAAGTTAAAAAATGGCACTAAGTACAAGAATAAGAATTTTATTAGTCAATTTTGCTTCACTTTTTTATTTCAAGAAAAGGAGTAAGGTTATTTTTTATCATGATATTCATTCTGATAAAAAGTATACTGAAATGTCAACTCCAATTGAGGTCTTTAAAAATCACATACAAATTATCTTAGAAAATGGGTATGAGATTGTCGCTGAAATCACTAAGCCTATTGGACAAATAGAAATTTGTTTTGATGACGCATTTCTAGGATTATTTGAAAATATCGAAATGATAAAAAAACTAAGAATTCCAATACAATTATTTGTAATTTCTTCATATTTAAGTAAAAAGAATCATATTAACAAAGAACAGTTAATTGAATTAAATTATAATTCTCTTTTTACAATATCTTCGCATACTAGGTCACATAAAATATTAACTGATATTTCTGATGATGAGATTATAGTAGAGTTGAAAGATTCTAAATCTGAATTAGAAGAAATTTTAGGTTGTGAAGTATCTGCAATTTGTTTTCCTGAGGGTAAATTTAATAATAGAGTTGTTCAAATAGCTAATTCCTTAAATTATAAAAAAATGTACTCATGTATACCTGGATTTTATTACAATGAAGTTTTCCATATGGTAAAAGGAAGAAGTTTAGTGCAGTTTGCAAATAAAACTGAGTTTGATTCAATTTTAAAAGGTGGGGATCACTTACTATCATTTTGGTATAAATATAAATATTATAAAAAATGAGAATATGTTTAGTTTCCTCTTCATTTTACCCTGCAACTTTTTATGGAGGTCCTATATCAGCTACATGGGATTTATCTAAGAAACTAGCTGAAAATGATGTAGAAATGTATGTTTCAACAACTAACGCAAACGGATTAAGTAGATTAGAAGTTGAAAATAATAGATATTTGAGAAAACAAGATAATTTATTTGTAAAATATTATCATGAAGAGTTGATCAATAAGTTTTCACTTTCTTTTTTATTTGGTATTTTTAATGATATTAAAAAATCAGATGTAGTTTATATTCAATACCTTTTTCATTACACATCAATAATCTCATTAATTATTAGTGTATTTCAAAGTAAAAAAATAATTATTTGCCCAAGAGGAAGTTTAGGAGAATGGGGGTTACAATTTAAAAGGAAAAATTTGAAGAAATTATGGCTATTTATATTTGTGAACCCATTTATAAAAGATGTAATTTTTCAAGCATCATCATATATTGAAAAGAAAGATATTCTAAGAAAATATCCTAATGTAAAGGTTGAAATTATAAATGATGGAGTCGATTTCAATACCTTTCAAAATGCTGAAAAGAAATCAAGAATAGAAATAGTAAAAAAGTATACTAAAATAGATTTTGATGAAGTTTCAAACATCTTCTTTTCTATGGGCAGACTACATAAAATTAAACGGTTTGATATTTTAATAAATGCATTTGAAATCTATTTAAAAAAAGATAAAGATGCTAAACTGATTATTGCAGGAGGAGACGATGGAATGAAAGTTAAACTAAAACAACAAATATTAGAATTAAAACTTAATAACTCAGTTTTTGTAATAGGAGAAGTTGACTTTAAGCACAAAAAAATACTCT